>NZ_DATEJY010000177.1:0-9972 GCF_035277725.1 Dyella sp.
TTCCGCAACGGGCGACTGCATTGCGGTGAAACGCCGGGGCATGGCGTGGACATCGATGAAAAGCTGGCGGCGCGGTTTCCGTATTCGCCTAAACAGTTGCCGGTGGCGCGGCTGGAAGACGGCACAATGTGGGATTGGTAACCCCGTAGGCCGGGATGAAATCCCAGCTTGGGAAACGCAAGAGCGCTGGGATTTCATCCCAGCCTACATTCGCTTCGTCGCAAAGGAACGACATGATCAAGCTACGTCGCACAACCACCGCAGCCATCATCATGCTTGGCATCAGCGCAGCAGCCTGGTCGCAGACACCTATCTACCAGGACACCAGCCGCAGTTTCGAGCAGCGCGCTGCCGACCTTGTCTCGCGCATGACACTCGAGGAAAAAGTCTCGCAGATGCAGAACGTCGCCCCCGCGATCCCGCGCCTCGGCCTTCCCGCCTACGACTGGTGGAACGAAGGCCTGCATGGGGTGGCGCGCGCCGGACAGGCGACGGTTTTTCCGCAGGCGATCGGTCTGGCCGCAACCTTTGACACCACGCTGATGCATCAGGTCGCCACCACCATCAGCGACGAAGCACGCGCCAAGTACAACCAATTCCAGCGCCAAGGCATGCATGCGCGTTATGAAGGCCTGACCTTCTGGTCGCCCAACATCAATATCTTCCGCGATCCGCGCTGGGGCCGCGGCCAGGAAACGTATGGCGAGGATCCGTTCCTGACCTCGCGCATGGGCGTGGCCTTCGTGGAAGGCATGCAGGGCGACGATCCGAAGTACCGCAAGCTCGATGCCACCGCCAAGCATTTCGTCGTGCACAGCGGGCCGGAATCGGAGCGCCACCGTTTCGACGTGCACCCCAGCGAGCGCGACCTCTACGAAACCTATCTGCCCGCCTTCCAGGCGCTGGTGCAGGAAGCGAAAGTTGATGCAGTGATGGGCGCCTATAACCGCGTCGACGGCGAATCCGCCTCTGCCAATCCGCGCCTGCTGCAAGACATCCTGCGCAAGCAGTGGGGTTTCAATGGCTACACCGTATCCGACTGCGATGCGGTGGAAGACATCTACAAGCAGCACAAGATCGTGCCGACCGCCGAGCTGGCCGCCGCGCTGGCGGTGAAGAGCGGCATGGATCTCAACTGCGGCACCACCTATGCGGCGCTCACCCAAGCCGTGCACGATGGCCTGGTTTCGGAAAGCGACATCGACACGGCGCTCATGCAACTGATGACGGCGCGCTTCCGGCTCGGCATGTTCGATCCGCCGGCACGCGTGCCGTGGTCGACGTTGCCTTATTCGGTCAATCAATCGCCGCCGCATGATGAACTGGCGCGCCGCGTGGCGGATGAATCGATCGTGTTGCTGAAGAACAACAACGTGTTGCCCCTGTCGCCTGACGTCCATCGCATTGCGGTGATCGGCCCGACCGCCGATAACGTGGCGCCCTTGCTTGGCAATTACCACGGCACGCCGAAAGCACCGGTGACCATCCTGGAAGGCATCCGCGATGCCGCGCCGCATGCGCAAGTGACCTACGCGCATGGCGCGGACCTGGTCGAAGGCATCAAGGGTGGCCTCGGCAATCCGGCAAAAGCCCGCGACGAAGCCTTGCATGCCGCGCAACAGGCCGACGTGGTGATCTTCGTCGGCGGCCTTACCGCCGACCTGGAAGGCGAGGAGATGCAGGTCAACTATCCCGGTTTCACCGGCGGTGATCGCACCGATCTGCGCCTGCCCGCCTCGCAGGAAAAACTGCTGGAAGCGCTACAGGCCACCGGCAAACCCGTGGTGCTGGTACTCACTACCGGTTCGGCGCTGGCCATCGACTGGGCCAAGCAGCATGTGCCGGCGATCCTGCTGTCCTGGTATCCCGGCCAGCGCGGTGGCACGGCGGTGGCGGATGCGTTGTTCGGCCATACCGATCCGGCTGGGCGCCTGCCAATCACGTTCTACAAGGCCGATGAAACCTTGCCGCCGTTCGATGATTACCACATGGAAGGCCGCACCTATCGCTACTTCAAGGGCGAGCCGCTCTATCCCTTTGGTTATGGCCTGTCTTACACGCATTTCGCCTACTCGGATCTGCTACTCGATCGCGACAAGGCTGCGCCTGGCGATCGCATCAAGGTAACGTTGAAGGTGAAGAACACGGGCGAGCGCGATGGTGACGAAGTGGTGCAGCTTTATGTGAAGCCGCTCCATGAACCGCATGCGCGTGTGAACGAGGAGCTGCGTGGGTTCCAGCGTTTGCATCTGCGGGCGGGGGAAACGCAGGCGGTTGCTTTCGAGATATCGCCGCAGACGGATTTGAAGTATTACGACGAGGGACGGCACGCGTACGCCGTCGATCCGGGGCGCTATCGCGTGCAGATCGGAGCGTCCAGCGCGGACATCCGGTTGGCGAAAGATGTCGTGGTGGAACCGTGAGCGTGGCTATGCAACGGGCGGATGCCACCATTGTCGTAAATCCAGACTTCGTCATCCCAGCGAAAGCTGGGATCCAGTGACTTTTTTAGATCCTCAAAGTCACTGGGCTCCGGCTTTCGTCGGGGCGACGATGCCTGAGTCGCAATACGTCTCGCTCAAATAAGCCCCATGAACCCAAGCATGCACAACACATCGCAACCACCCACCCGCATCGTCTGTTTCGGCGAACCGCTGCTGCGCCTGTCGCCACCGGGCTGCGAACTGCCGCTGCAATCGCCGTGCTTCAACGTGCACGTCGGCGGTGCGGAAGCCAACGTCGCCGCCTCGCTGGCGATTCTCGGCCACCACAGCGTGATGGTCAGCACCTTGCCGGACAACATGCTGGGCCGCGCCTGCGCGGGCGAATTGCGCAAGCATGGCGTAGACACCGGCGGCATCCTGCAGGCGGAAGGACGCATGGGCGTGTATTACCTTTCGCCCGGCGCCATGCATCGCCCGTCGGAGGTGCTGTACGACCGCGCCGATTCCGCTTTCGCGCGCATACCGGCCGATGCCTACGACTGGCCATCGCTGCTGGCCGGCGTGCAATGGCTGCATCTGTCGGGCATCAACCTGGCGCTGGGCAAGACGACGTCGCAAGCCGCCTTGGCAGCGGTGCATGCAGCGCGTGCAGCCGGCGTGTCGATCTCTTTTGATTGCAACTATCGCAGCAAGCTGTGGGGTGAGCGCGCCGCGCACGCCCCCGCCGTGTTGCGCGAAATCGTCAGTCACGCTGATTTGCTGTTCGGCAATGATCGCGACATCGCGTTGATGCTTGGCATGGCATTCCCGCAAGCCGATGCCATCGCACGCTTTCGTGCTGCCGCCGACGACGCCTTCGCGGCATGGCCGCATCTGCAACGCATGGCCGCGACCGAACGCTTGCATCGCAATGTGGATGACCAGGATCTGTTCGGCCTGATGGCGACGCGCGAGCGCGTGCTGACGACGGCCACGCATGCGCTGTCCAACGTGGTCGATCGTATCGGCGGTGGCGATGCGTTTGCCGCCGGCCTGCTGCATGGTCTGTTCCGCGGCATGCCGGACGAAGCCATGCTCGATTTCGCCATCACTGCAGCATGCCTTAAGCATTCGATACCCGGCGACGTCAATCTGCTGCGCGAAGCGGACATGCTCGCCTTTCTCGCGCAAGGTGGTTTTGAGGTGCGGCGCTGATGCTTGCTTCAAACGGCATTCCCCACGCCCGTCGCTCCGGCGAAGGCCGGGGCCTAGTGTCTTTCGCGAGTTCAAAGTCGCTGGGTCCCGCCTTTCGCCGGGACGACGATGCAAGGGTTCCAGTGAGTACCGTGTATGGTTGATGCCAACGCTCAAAACTCACGGCGATTGTCCAAACAAGCGCTGGCCGGCCTTCCCGTCAGCGTGACCAGACCGAATTATCGGCTTGACCACACCCGCATCGGCATCGTGCACATCGGCGCCGGTGCTTTTCATCGTGCGCACCAGGCCGTCTATATCGATGATTTGTTGGCGACGCATCCGGACTGGGCCATCTGCGGCGTGTCCTTGCACAGCACCGACGTGCGCGATGCGCTGCGGCCCCAGGATGGTCTTTACACGGTGCTGTTGCTTGGAGAGCAGACCCAGCTTCGCGTGATCGGCTCGATGCGCGAGCTGCTTTCCGCGCGTGATGAATCGGCTGCCATCCTTGCACGCCTGGCCGATCCCGCCGTGCGACTGGTGACGCTGACCGTGACCGAGAAGGGCTATTGCCTGGCCGGCCAGGATCTCGACGTCGCCCATCCGGATATCGTGCACGACCTTGCATTGCCGGACACACCACGCAGCGCCATCGGCTACATCGTGGCCGGCTTGCGGCAGCGGCATATGCTCGGGCTCGCACCGTACACCGTGCTCAGTTGCGACAACCTCGCCGACAACGGCCATCGCTTGCGCCGGGCAGTGCTGCAATATGCGCAGCGAGTCGACGAAACGCTGGCCGCCTGGATCGATGCGCAGGTGAGCTTTCCCTGCTCCATGGTCGACAGCATTACGCCAGCAACCGACGACGCCTTGCGCGAGTGCATCAGCAGCGAACTTGGCTGCAAGGACGCATGGCCGATCCAGCGCGAAACCTACACGCAATGGGTGATCGAGGATCGCTTCTGCAACGAGCGGCCGCCGTTCGAACTGGCCGGCGTCACCATGAGCCACGACATTGCTGGCTACGACCGCGCCAAACTGCGCCTGCTAAACGGTGCGCATTCCACCCTGGCCTATCTCGGGTCGCTGATGAACCTGGAGACGGTCGCCGAGGCGATGCGCGAGCCGTTGCTTGCCGTCTTCGTCGAGCGATTGATGCGCAGGGCCATCGCACCGGTGATCGCCTTGCCGGAAGGCTTGCAGGCGTCGGCGTATATCGATGCGATTCTTGTGCGTTTCCGCAATCCAGCGATCCGTCATCGGCTTGCGCAGATTGCCTGGGACGGGTCGCAGAAATTGCCGGTGCGCTTGCTCAGCACCATCGCCGACGCACTCTCGGCGAACCAGCCGATCGACAGCCTGTGTCTTTCGATCGCGGCATGGATGCAATTCGTTCGCAGACAGGCGCATCACGGTGTGGCGCTGGTCGATCCGCTGCATGAGGTGCTTGCCGGCGTTGGCCGCGCGTGCACAGGCGATGCCGCCAACGACGTAGACGCCTTCCTGCAACTCGATACGGTTTTCATTGCACCGCTATCGCGAGACGCGCGCTTCATCCACGCACTGCAGATTGCCTATGCCGCGCTCGCGGACGGCTCACCTGCGGCGATCTCACACGCCTTGACCACTGCCATGTACGGGGACCTACGATGAAACGCTTTCTGGCTGCGCTTAGCCTGTTCGCACTGCTCACCGCGCCGGTGGTCGCGGCGGAGCTGCCCAAGGTCGTGATGAAAAACGGCGCCAGCCAGCTGATCGTGCATGGCAAGCCCTATCTCATGCTCGGCGGCGAACTCGGCAATTCATCAGCCGGCACCGAAGCGCAGGCCGATGCGATCCTGCCGCGCCTGGCCGCGTTGCACGTAAATACGGTGCTGATGCCGGAAGCGTGGGAACAGGTCGAGCCGACCGAGGGCCACTTCGATTTCGGTCTACTCGATCATTGGATCGACGTGGCCCGTAAAAACCAGATGCACTTGGTGCTGCTGTGGTTCGGCAGTTGGAAGAATGGTTTTTCCGATTACGCACCGACCTGGGTGAAAGCGGACACGCAGCGCTTTCCCCGTGCACGCGCGATCGATGGCGCGCCGCTGGATATCCTCTCGACCTTCGGCGAGGAAACCCTGCGCCTGGATAGCCGCGCGTTTGCCGCGCTGATGGCGCATCTGCGAACGAAGGATGCACAGCAGACCGTGCTGATGGTGCAGGTCGAAAACGAAGTGGGCCTGGTGGGCGATAGACGCGATCGCTCCGCGGACGCCGACCGCGCGTTTTCGGGCGACGTACCACCGTCGCTGATACAGGCATTGCTGGCCAAGCGCGCAGCGTTGACGCCTGAACTTGCCGCACACTTCAACCCGCAAGGACATACCTGGAAAGAAGTCTTCGGCGACGCTGCGGACGAGGCATTCATGGTGTGGCGCTATGCCACTTACGCCGATGCCGTGGCGAGCGCCGGCAAGCGGCAATACGCGCTGCCGATGTACATGAATGCCCAGCTGCCGGCGCCGCTCGAACGCGCCGGCGAATATCCCAGCGGCGCGCCCTATCCCCAGTACCAGCAGCTCTACCAGGCCGTTGCCACGCACATCGACTTCTATGCGCCGGATATCTACTGGCCCGACTTCGCGCACTGGGTGCAGCGTTACCAGGCGCTGGGCAATCCGGTATTCGTGCCGGAAGCGAAAATCGACAGTGCGCCGTATAACGCCTTGTTTCTCTATGGCGAGGCGAAAGGCTTCGGCTTCTGTCCCTTTGGTATCGACAGCTTGAATCCGCCCACGGACAAGCACGACGAAGAACCGCTGATGATGCAGGTCTACGGCGCGCTCGATCAGCTTGGCGGCGAGCTGCTGCAGGCGCAGGCGTCGGGCCGCACGCGCGGGCTGGTGCTGCATGCGACCAGCCCGCGCCCGACGCAGACGGTTTCGCTGGATGGCTATCTGTTTACCGCCACGCTTTCGCGCTCATGGCCGGACAAGCGCTTGCTGACCAACGACGGTGCGATGCTGGTGCTGGAAGACAAGCCCGATGAGTTCTACGTCGTCGGCAGCGGGCTTACCGTCACCATGACGCGCGATCCGGATGTGGATGCGCGGGTGGCGGGTATAGCCAATATCGAGGAAGTATCGCGCGCGGGCGTGGCTTGGAAAATCGAGCGGCGCTTGAATGGCGATCAGAGCAACCAGGGGCGGCAACTCAGCATGGATCCGTCGCGGATACGGATTTACCGCATGCGTTTGTATGCGGCGGAACGGTAACCGTCGCCCCGGCGAACGCCGGGGCGACGGTGTGCGGCCATGTCGCCAGAGGAAGGCCATGATTGTTGGGGTTCGCATTCGCTCACCCCAACCTACGTGTGACGTTGTGGCGCGCGACCTTGCAGGTTGGGGTGAGGCGCAGCCGAACCCCAACATGGCCGCAAACACCGGAACGGATCACAGCTTGTAGGCACGCTTGGGCAGGTTGTACGCAAGCTCCACCGCCAACTCCGCCGCCTCGTCCTCTTCCAGCCGATGCTCGGCCACCAGCTTGGCCAGAAACGCGCAGTCCACCCGGCGCGCGACGTCATGCCGCGCGGGAATGGACAGGAACGCGCGCGTGTCGTCATTGAAGCCGACGGTGTTGCAGAACCCCGCACTGCTCAGTGTCCACTCGCGGAAACGCCACATGCCTTCCGGCGCATCGTGGAACCACCATGCCGGCCCCAGGTACAGCGACGGATAATGCCCCGCCATCGGCGCCAGTTCGCGGCTGTAACTGCTTTCGTCCAGCGTAAACACGATCAGCTTGAAATCCGGCTCATTGCCGAAACGGTCCAGCAGGGGTTTCAGCGCGTGCACGTAATCGGTGCGCAACGGCAGGTCCGCACCCTTGTCGCGGCCATAGCGCTCGAACAGCTGGCGATTGTGATTGCGGAAGCAACCGGGATGAAGCTGCATGACCAATCCATCGTCCATGCTCATGGCAGCCATCTCAGTGAGCATCTGCGCGCGGAACAGTTCGGCATCCTCGCTGCTGGCCTTGCCGCGTACCACGCGCTCGAACAGCCTGGCGGCTTCAGCGGCGGAAAGGTCCGCCGTCGCGGCGGTGGGATGGCCATGATCGGTGGAGGTGGCGCCCGCCGCGGCAAAGAACGCGCGGCGCTGGCGATGCGCGCGAAGGTAGCCGGTCCAGCTGTAGACATCCTCGCCGGTGATCTCGCCGAAGCGCTGCAGCGCCGATGAAAACTGCTCGTGCTCGGGATCGATCACCACGTCGGGGCGATAAGCGGTAATCACCCGCCCATCCCAGCCGCTGGCACGCATGGCGGCGTGATGCTGCAGCGAGTCGATCGGCGATTCGGTGGTCGCCAGCACTTCGATGCGGAAGCGCTCGAACAAGGCGCGCGGACGGAATTCCGGCCGCCCCAGCGCGGCGGTGATGTGGTCGTAATACATGTCCGCCGTGCGCGCTTCCAGGCGTATGCGCAAGCCGAAGACATCATGGAAGACATGATTGAGCCACATGCACGAGGGCGTGCCGCGGAACAGGTGGAAGTTCTGCGCGAACGCCCGCCACGCGGCGCGCGGATCGACGTTGTGGCGCGAACCGTCGCGGCGCGGAATGCCCAGCGTATCGAGCGAGATGCCCTGGCTGTAGAGCATGCGGAACACGTAGTGATCCGGCACCAGCAGCAGTTCGGTGGCATTGGCGAACGGCATGTTGTCGGCGAACCAGGCCGGATCGGTATGGCCATGCGGGCTGATGATCGGCAGCCCGGCAACCTGCGCATACAGCTGGCGCGCGATCGAGCGCTGCGTAGGGTCGGAGGAAAACAGGCGATCCTGGTGCAGCTTGAAGGGAAGCATGGCAAGTTTCATGGCGTACCGGATTTCCATAAGGTAAAAGATCGAATCGGCAGCCTCATGGCAACGCCACCGGCTGCAGGCGCGGCGCCAGCGCATGCACCACGGCAAGCGCGATCACATAGGCCGAACCGGCCAGCATGAACACCGGCACGTAGCTGCCGGTGGCTTGCAGCAGCAGGCCGATCACGGTGGAGATCAGCATGCCGCCGACCGCGCCGGCGAACCCGCCCATGCCGACCACCGACGCCACGGCATGGCGCGGAAACATATCCGAGGCCAGCGTGTAGACATTGGCTGACCAGCCCTGATGTCCAGCGGTAGCCATGCCGATCAGCGCGACCGCCAGCCACAAATGATTGGCCCTTGCCGCAAAAAGCACCGGCATGATCAGCAGCGCGCAGGCCAGCATGGTGCCTTTGCGTGCACGGTTAGCGCTCCAGCCGAGCCGGATCAACCGGCCGGCCAGCCAGCCGCCGGCGATGCTGCCCAGATCAGCCATCAGGAAAATCACGACCAGCGGCAATCCAAGTTCCAGCAAGCTCAGGCCGTAGCGCGCATGCAGGAATTTCGGCAGCCAGAACAGAAAAAACCACCAGATCGGATCGGTGATGAACTTGGCCGCGACCAGGGTCCAGGCCTGGCGATGCCGCAACAGTTGCGACCACGGTACGCACACCGCGGCGGCGGCTTGATTCCCGATATAGGCCCTTTCCGCTGCGGATAATTTGGGTTGTTCGCCAGGCGGTCGGTAGGTGCTCAGCCACATCGCCAACCACAGGGCGCTTAGCGCGCTGGTGCAAAGAAAAGCCGCCTGCCAGCCCCAGCGCGTCGCCACGACCGGCACCAGCATCGGCGCAACAAGTGCGCCAATGTTCGAGCCCGAATTGAAAATGCCGGCGGCGAGCGCACGCTCCCGTTGCGGAAACCATTCGGCGACCGCCTTGATCGCTGCAGGAAAATTGCCGGACTCGCCCAGGCCCAACGCAAAGCGTGCCACTGCAAAACTGACAACGCCGGTGGCCAGCGCATGGCCTGCCGCGGCAAGGCTCCACACACCAATCGACAACGCATAGCCGATACGCGTACCGAACTTGTCGATGATGGCGCCAGCGCCCAGCAAGCCAATGGCATAGGCCGCCTGGAACGCGGTGACGATGTAGCTGTACTGGAGTTCGTTCCATCCGATTTGCTGCTGCAGGAACGGCGCCAGCACGCCCAGCACCTGGCGATCGGTGTAATTGATGGTGGTAGCCAGCAGCAGCATGGCGCAGACGCGCCAGCGATAGGTACCGACGTTCGCAACGGGCGATGTGGTCATGCTTGTTTCGCCTGGTTTATCCATGTCACGTACCGCCCCACTCGCATCCGGCCGCTTGCGCGGCGCTTCGTCGAACATCGCGAACTCCCGGTCCGAACCCAAATGCTCCGGACTTGGGGATGTAGCAGCCGCGGCAGACCGAATGCTCGTCATTCCGGCGAAAGCCGGAATCCAGTGAAAT
>NZ_DATEJY010000178.1:0-36679 GCF_035277725.1 Dyella sp.
CCTTGCCGTCGACGATGACCTCTGCGCGGGCGCCCTCCGGTGCGCTGGCGGTGACGGTAAAGCGCAGGTTCTGACCGGCCGCTGTGCGGATCGCATCGCCCATTTCCGCCACTTGCGTGCCCGCGCTGGCGGTGAGGTTGAGCATGCGGTCGCGGGTACCCTGCACGTCGATAAAGACATGGCCGGCCCGGAGGCCGGCAAGAATGGCCGGCATGGAAAGCTCGCTCGCATGCACCACCGTGGTAGGCGTGCCGATCAGCGTGCCCGCCACCTGCCTGGCGTCGTGATTGTCGCTGCCGCCGACGCCGGTCAGCCGATAGCCCTGGTCGAGCAGATGCTGCCAGAACGGAATACCGGAATCGGGCAGCAGTGCATCCACGCCGTTCACCGCTTCGATCGCCTGCACCAGATGCATGTCGACCGATTTCGCCGGCGCCCAGCCGCAACCCATGCAGCTTTCGTCATCGGGGCGGATCGGGTGATTGATGGAAACCAGCCCGTGCAGTTGCGCCGCCGCGCGCAGCAGGCTGTTCCAATCCGGCACCGTCGCACTGCCGACGCGAAAATCCAACGGCTGGTCGGAACCGAACAGATTGGCGTGGCCGGTAAACGTGGTGATCTCGCGTGCCGGCATCAGCAACAGCTGATCGTAGTAAGGCTGCAGCTCGCGAATGTCGTTCGTTTGCGAAACCGTGTTGTGGTCGCTCAGCGCAATGAAGTCGAGCCCGCGTTTGAGCGCCGCATCGATGGTGAGAAACAACGGACACGGCACACGCTGACGGCCGCTCTGGCTGGTGCAACTGCCGTCGCTATGCGCGCCATGCATGTGCAGATCGCCGCGATACCAGCCGGCTTCATGCCGCAGCGGCGGATTCAACACGGCCGGCAGCCATGCCGGATCGCCGGGATGGCCGAACCACACCTTCGCCGTGTACTCGGCCGTCACGTTGGGACGAATGTTGGGCACGCCCAGCAGCAAGGTCCAACGGCCGGGACGAATCGCACCTGGCAGAAACGATGGCGTCGCATCGGTGCTGCTGATGGTGAAGAGCTTCTTGCTGCCACCGCTCCAGCCACGGAAGCCACCCTGTCCGCGAAAACCATCCGGACCAAGCATGCCCAGATCGATGGTGGTGCGTTGATCGCGTCCGCTGTAGTCGAACTCGACGGTGATGCGATTGACGTTGGCGGGGACGGTGAAGGGAACCGGATGGTAGGTGTGGTTTTCGCTGGGGTGGATCTGGCCTTTCAGCACCAGGTCGGGCGCATCGCCGTCTGCAAAAGCGGTGCAGGCGAGACACATGAGCAGGATCATCAGGGCCAGAAGTGGAAGAGAGTTTGGTGGAAACGCTTTCATGTTTTAGCTCTGCTTCGCAGGAGTGGCGCCAGCGTGATGCCTCATCCGTCATTCCGGCGAACGCCGGAATCCAGTGAAACATGGCGTGCGCAGCACACTACATAAAAAGGCTTTGTGTGCTTCGCACGTCGTATTCAACTGGATTCCGGCGTTCGCCGGAATGACGGGATCAAACATCACGCGAGGTGCCAACAATCAAAACCGATACATCACCGAGGCCCGGAACGACCGCCCCAGCAACGGCCGCGCAATGAACACCGTCGCGCCAGCATCGCTGCTCTTCAACTCGCCCGAACGCGGATTGCCTTCGGTCAAACCAAGCGAATTGTTGAGATTGTCCGCATACACGAAAAACGTGAGGTTCGGGGTCATCTGGTAGCGCGCGCTGAAACCGAGCGTGTAGTACTGCGGCAGCTCCACCGAGTTGGCGGTGTCGGAATAGCGCTTGCCTTCATACTCGTAGGTCAGCTGCAGACGCAGCTTGTTGTCGAGCAAGTTCACACCCGGCACCAGGCGCACGCTCTTGCGCGGCACGCGAATCAGCTGGTTGTCGTCGTAATCGAGCAGCACCGGCTGGCCGGCCTGGAGGGTGGTGTAGCGCAGGCCTTTGTAGCGCGGGTCCTGGAAGGTGGCGCTGTACTGCATGTCGAACCACTTGCAGGGATAGATCGTGCCTTCCAATTCCAGGCCGTAGGTTTCGGTATCCGCGTAACCCGTTTCCGCAGTGGAAGCGCCGGAGGTGGGATTGAACACGTAATTGCTGAAGCTGACGTTGTTGTAGCGGGTGTAGAAGAACGTTTCGTAGGTTTCGATATAGCGATTGGCGAACTTGTAGCCGATTTCCGGCAGCACCATCGTTTGCGTGATCGGCGTGGCTGTCGGCGTGGTGATGTAGGAACTCAGGTTGGGCAGACGGAAGGTGGAGGTATAGCGCGCGAACACGCCCTGCTGATCGCTGAATTGATAGTTCGCACCGATCGTCCAGCCCAGCTTGTTGAAGCTGTGATCGTAGTTGGCGTACTTCCCGCTACCGGTGAGGATGGCCGCACTCCATGGCGTACCCAGGTTCACCGTGGCCGGCAATTCGGTCCAGCCGCGCGTATCGACGCGTTCCCAGCGCGCACCGGCATCGATGCGCAACTTGTCGTTGACCTGCCACTCGTCCGAGGCATAGAACGCATCGGTGTCGGACGTGCCGTGCGCATGCGCCCATTCGTAGCCGTTGTTGTAGATGCCGTTGTCGGTGAGCGAGCCGATCGTCTGGCCGGCCGCATTCACCGCGACCAGGTTCAACAGCTTGGCGTTGTCCTGCGTATCCAGCAGCACGGTGGACGAATAACGGTCGAAGCTCTGGTTGAAATGCGCGTGGTAGTAGCCCAGCGTCACGTCATGCGTCTGGTCGCCGAATTCGAACTTGCGCAGCAGGCGCGTGTCGCTGGTCAGTTCGTCCATGGGCATGGTGATGCCGCGCAAGCCGCCGAGCATCACCAACCCATTGCCGTTCTGATTGGGGCCAAAGGCCGCGCCCGAATCCGCATATTGCAACTGCATGCCGGCGGCGTTGGGGTAGTACTGCTTCAAATGCGATTGCGCCGACGCGTAGAACGCGGCAGCCGTCTCGATCGAGTTCGGGTACACGCCATTGCGCTGCGTATTCGTGTCGCTGTAGCGCACGTTTTCGGACAGCTTCCAGTCGTCCCACAGGTTGTAGTCGAACTTCAACGTAAGCTGGGTGCGCTGCACGTCGGTGCCAAGCGAATTGTCGAAGTTGTAGTAGCTGCCGTTGCCCTGCTGCAGCTGCATGTGCTCGGTTTCGGGGCCAGCCACGGTGCCGTAATTGCCGTTGAAGCCGGGCACCGCGACCAGGTCGCCGCTCGGATTGCGATAGAGCGGAATGCCCAGATCGAAATAGACGCGATCATCCAGGCGCTTCACGTCCAGGCTGACATCGCCGTTCTGGAATTGCTTGGACAGCGTGGCGCGCAATTGCCCGCCGTTGTCGCCGTTGAAACCGGGATCGCGGATGTTGTGATCCACACGAAAAAAGCCACCGGTGCTGAATTTCCAGCCGTCGTCGAGCGGTGTGCCGAACCAGAAATCCAGGCGGCCCAGGCCGTAGTTGCCAGCGGTGTACTTGATCAATCCCTCAGCCATGTCCTCGACCTGGCGTGGAATGAAGTTGATCGCACCGGCCGGCGCGTTCGAATAGAAGATCGACGACGGACCGCCACGCACCACTTCGACGCGCTCGATCGTTTCGTCCAGCCGAAACGCCTGGTCGGCATTGAGATAGCCGAGTGCCGGATCGTGCTGCACGGGAATGCCGTCTTCAAGCAAATTCACGGAGCCGAAGCCATCGACCGGAATGCCGCGTGCACGGATGTTGCCGCTCGCTTCGCCGCCGGAGGCTTCCACCCAGAAACCCGGCACGGATTTCACCGCTTCGGCCACGCTGGTCGGCGCCTGCATGCGCAAGCGATCTTCGTCGATGGTGGTGATGGAATAGCTGGTTTGCGCACGCGTACGCACGTCCACGCCGGAGCGCGCGGTGACGACCACGCGTTCCAGGTCTTTGGCGGTTTTGTCGCTTTGCGCAGCAACGGGGCTGCTGTTGATGGGATCGGAGCCTGCACTACCGGCCGTCGCTACCGCAGCGGAGGCCGGATTGCCCGCATTGGTTGCCACGTTTCCCTGGATGATCGTCACCGTGTTGGGCGTTACGAAGCGATAGGTCAGTCCGGTGCCGGCCAGCAATTGGCGCAATTGCTGCTCCGGCGTGAGCCCCGCCTGCGCACCGGCGCTGCGAACGCTGTCGCCGATTTCCGAGCCATATACGATCTGCAGTCCCGCTTCGTGCGAAAAATTCTGCAGCGCCTTGGCCAACGGCATCGGCGCAATGGCGGTGGTGTGGGAAGTAGTGGCTTGCGCGAACGCAGCCAGGGGAACGCCTGTGCCGAGCACGAGGGCGATATGAAGCGCTAAACGGTTTCGCATGCGGACTGACCCTGGGAGGATGGCAACGGCAGGCGCTACGCATCTCGCGTTTATCGCCGGCCTATACCATTGAAGAGTCCCGCCACGCAAAACCGGGTACCTCCGATCGAATGAATTTTTTCTTACAGCCGCTCGGCTTTCGTGTCAGTTTAAGGATGCTCTGATTTATTCGGCGCAAGAGGGACCGGCCCTGTCTGCGTGCATATCACAGGGGCGTTGGCGAAGGCAGACTGGCTGGCTGTCGAGACAACGCACCGAGGAGATGCGCGCAGACAGGGCCGTTAACGCTGCGCGGAATAGATCAGAGCATCCTCAATGCACGGCCACCACGCGGATGCGGTCGGCATCGTGAATGATGCGCACATCCGGCAGGGTGGCCAGGTACGCCATGAACGCTTGCGGATTGTCTGCATGGAACACGCCGCTGATGCGTTTGCCGGCGATGGTCTGGTCATCGATTTCCAGCGGCGTGCTGGTGTAGGCGTTGAAGCGGCGCGCCACGTTGGCGATGGTCTCGTGGTGGAAACTGATATCGGTAGGCAGCCACGCCGAGGCCTCGGCAACCGCTATCGGACGCACCGTGCCGGTACCGGAAACGTCGAACGCGATTTGCATGCCGGCCGTCAGGTCCGCGACCGCCAGGCCAGGCAACGGCGGCTTGTTGTCTTGCGTAGAAGACGGTTCCGCATTGAGCACGCGCACGCGGCCGCTGATGACGGTGAAAGTATCGCCGTTGGTATCGCGTTTCACATCGAAGATCGTGCCGATGTCCTGCAGCACATGCCCGCCCACGTCGACGAACATCGGCCGCGTCGGATCCTTGCCCACGTCGAACAACACATGGCCGCTTTGCACGTCGATACGGCGGACATGGCTGTCGTAGTGCACGTCGATGCTGCTGTTGCGATCGAGCTGGACCAGCGTGCCGTCGGCAAGCGTCAGCGACTGCGTGGCCTGTGTGGCGCTGTACTGCTTTGCGAAAACGGCTTGGGGCGGTTGGTGTATCTGGATCGCGCGCCAATGCACGACACCCAGCCATGCCATGGCGATGCTGCCCGCACTGGCGACGGTGGCCAACGCATATTTGGCCAGGCGGTGGCGCGCCGGTGGCGATGGGCGTTCTTCGCGCATCACCTTTTCCATGTGCGGAAACATCACGATCGGGTTGTCGCGCCGCGCCTGTTCCACCAATTGCTCGGACGTCAGCTTTTGCAGCGCCGCCGCCGCCTTGATATCGCCATGCAGGCGCACTACCGCGAAATATTCGGCGATGTGCTTGGGCGATGCGCGCAACCATTCCAGGAACGCCACGCGCTGGCGCTCGCTCAGCGGTTCCTGCTGCTCGATGTACCAGGCTACCGCCTGTTCCGTAATGCGGCGCGCTTGTCGTGCCGCGTCGAAATGCGTCGATTCATTCATACTCGGCCATCCTCTGCCGGCACGCTGCCAGGCCCTTTACGATGTACTTCTTCACCATGTTCGTCGAGATCGACATGCGCTCGGCGATTTCGCGATACGACAACCCGTCGCGGTAATGCATGACCAGCACCGCCTTGCACTTGGGCGAAAGACGGTCGATCAAGGCGCTCAACTGCTGCTGGCGCGACTCGCTGTCCATGTCCGCTTCGAGATTGGTGGGCGCCACCAGCTGCTCCACCACCTGATCCAGTTCGTCGCTGCCCAACGGCTGCTGCGCGCGCAGCAAGGCGTGCTCCTTCACCAGGTTGGCGGCGACGGTAAACAGATACGCTTCGGGGCTGCGGATATTCGCGGCATCTGCGGGCTCGATGCGCAACAGGCGCAGGTACACCTCCTGCACCAGATCCTGCGCATCCCACCAATGCGCCACGCGCCGGAGGAAATAGTTGCTCAGCGTCGTGCGCTTTTCAGCGAACAACGCCGACCACGCTGCATGCTTTTCACGCATCGAACCCTCCTTCGACCGCGCTAGCCGACCGCGCTAGTCGAAGCAGGCTACGGCAAAACGCACAAGATTGCAGAGGCTAGGGGCCGATGGTGACGGTTTTGTGAACTACCCAAGGTATCGCCCGGCCTGCATCGCAACACACGTTCGCCGCTGATGAAAAACCTCAGGCCCGCAACGCATTGAACGGAATGCAAATCCGCACCGCGTCACTCTCATGCGGTTCCACAAAATGCTCCAGCCAATGCGGAAACAACACCAGCAATCCCGCCGAAGGCCGCAGCTGAATATCCTTGTACGCATTCGCGCCATTGCCCCTGGCGTAGGAATTCAACACACCCGCGCGCGGATCCTTGAACACCAGCGAACCCGATCCTTCCGGCACCTGCAAATAGAACGTGCCGCTCAGCAAGGCTCCTTCATGCATATGCTGGAAATTGAAACCGCCGCGGTCGTGGATATTCACCCACGACTGCAATTCGAACGCCGGCGAGCCCACACCCATCTCGTTGAATGCCTGCGCACAGTAATGCCGCACGGCCTGGCGCAGCTCGGCGAAAACGGGCTGTTCCAGTACGGCGTTATCGACACTGTTCCAGCCGCCGCGGTTGGTGCGCCCGGCCGGCACCGGCGCTGCGGCGCGCATGGCGAGAATCGCTTCCGCCCATGGGGCAAAATGCGGCGCCAAGGGTTTGAGCGGCACCTGCCAGATACGTGTGGGAAACAGATCGAAAGCCTGCGCCGGCATAAGCTTCGCCTGCGCAGAAATGCCCTCACCCATCGTTACGCCGTACACCTGACTCATATCTGCCCGCCATCCGACACCCAGGTAGGCTGGGATGATAATCCCAGCATCTGACATAACGAGGATGCTGGGATGTCATCCCGGCCTACGCTTGTCGCAACGCTAGCCCGGTATGGGCAGGCACTCCATGATCTCGATCGAGTCGCCCGGGAACAGCGTGAAATGGGGATGACCTTCAAACAGTTTAGCCGCCTGTTCATGCGATTCCGCCTGCACGACGGTAAAGCCGGTCAATTGATTCTTGATCTTCCCGATGCCGCGCTTGGACGCGCTTAGCGTCTTGCCGAGCGGCGCACCGACTTCAATAATTGCCTGCTGATTGGTTTCCACCCATTGCTTCCAGGCCGCGATGCCTGCTTTCTCGCGTTGTTGACGTTCCGTGTCGCTCAAGGCGTTCCAGTCGCCCATCGCCGCTTCGGTACCCATATAGACAGCCAAAAAGCGTTTCATAAGTTTGCTCCCGATTCGTTTGTGGGGTGACATCCGCAGGATTCGACGCCGGCGCAGCGCGGCGAGTCCTTAAAGGGTGACGAACGACGGAGCATCAAACCGACAACCTCCTCGGTGCGCTACATTACGCCGCTTCCGCCACAGCCCTCGCTACCCTGGAGCCAGCCATGACGATTCCCGCCTTTTATCCCATCGGCACATCCGGCACGCCGTGGGGCTCCGCCGAGATCGCCACGTGGCTGGCCAAGCAAACGCGCCACCGCAGCTACCAGCACGACGTATTGAGCGTGATCGATACGCTGCGTTCGCGTTACGACGTCTTGGAATACGGGCGCCTGGATTACCTGCCGGAGACGTTCCCGTTGATGGCGATCAAAGCCCGTCCATGGCGCAACGATTTGCCTTGCATGCTGGTAACGGGCGGCGTGCACGGCTACGAAACCAGCGGCGTGCATGGCGCGCTGCGCTTCGCGCAGGAACATGCCTCCGCCTACGAAGGCCGCGTCAATCTCGTCATTGCACCGTGCATCAGCCCCTGGGCGTATGAGCGCATTCATCGCTGGAATCCGCATGCCATCGATCCCAACCGCTCCTTCCGCGAAAACAGTCCGGCTGAAGAATCAGCCGCCTTGCTGCGCCTGGTGGCGGATGTTCGCGATCGCGTGCTGATGCATATCGATCTGCACGAAACCACCGACACTGACGAATCGGAGTTCCGCCCGGCACTCGCTGCCCGCGACGGCGTCGCGTACGAGCCAGGTGAAGTGCCCGATGGTTTCTACCTGGTGGATGACAGTGAGAATCCGCAACCCGAGTTCCAGCAAGCCGTGATCGAAGCGGTCGCAAAAATCACCCACATCGCGCCCGCCGACCGCAAAGGTGAAATCATCGGATCGCCCGTGGTGGCGCCCGGCATCATCCAATACCCGCTGCGCAAGCTGGGCCTTTGCGCGGGCATTACCTCGGCGCGCTACACCACCACGACCGAGGTTTACCCGGACAGTCCGCGCGCCACGCCAGAACAGTGCATTGCCGCACAGGTGGCAGCGGTTTGCGCGGCGATCGATTTTGCCTTGGCGCATGCTTGAAGCCGCTTGATCTTGCCCACGCACCGCGCGAGGATGACTGCCGCTGCGGCGCGTTTCACGGCTAGTTTGAACGCCGCTATCCAGCGGTAATGCATGGACTCGGCCAGGGGGTGCAGCATGAGCACAGATGCGCCGGATATTCTGCTGATCGACGACAGCCCTACGACAGCTGATCTGTTCAAGTACGCGCTGCAGCTCAACAAGTCGCAGGTGACCATGCAGGTCGTCTATGACGGCCAGGCCGCGCTGGATATGTTGTTCGACAACGAGCAAGCCGCTGCCACGCCACTGCCGCAGCTCATCCTGCTCGACATGCATCTGCCCCGGCTGGATGGGCTGGAAGTATTGACGCAGTTGCGCGCCAACGAGCGGACCAGGCAGGTAACGGTGCTTATCTACAGCGGATCGGACGCGCAGGAGGCGAAGGCGGAAGCCATGCGGCACGGCGCCAATGGCTATGTTTGCAAACCTGCCGGATTCAAGGATACCTGCGCCATGATCAAGCAGATCGAAGACGAGTGGCTGAAGCGCACCGATTGACGGGCATGGCTGCGGCTGCCTGAAAACCAGCGCGGCCTTTGGCCTATTCCTTTACGCATCATGGGACATGCGATGAGCCCTGAAGTATCCGCCGGTGCCTGGTCCAAGCTGTTCGCCGGTGAGGGCGAGATGCGCGCACTGATGCGCGCCACCAATTGGTCCCAGACCAAACTCGGCCCAGTCGAAACGTGGCCCAGCAGCTTGAAGACCATGCTTGGCGTGGTGCTGGGCAGCCGGTTTCCCATGATGATCTGGTGGGGACCCGAATTGCTGCAGCTGTACAACGATGCGTACCGCCCCATCCTGCGCCTGAAGCATCCCGCGTCGCTGGCGCAACCCGGCGCGCAATCGTGGGCTGAGGTATGGGATGAGGCAGGGCCCTTGGTGCGCAGCATCCAGGAAGGCCATCCCGCCACTTGGATGGAAGATTGGCAACTCTTCATCGACAGCGGCGACATGGCCGAGGAAACGTATTTCACGTCCTCGTACAGCGCGATTCCCGGTGACGACGGCAGCATTGCCGGCGTGTTGAACACGGTGCAGGAAACCACCGTCAAGGTGCAAAGCGAACGCCAGATCCGCATGCTGCACGATCTGGCCAGGCACGTTGCCGAAGCGAAATCCGAGCACGAAGCCTGCGACATCGCCGTCGATGTATTGGCTGCCAACGCGCTGGATCTACCGTTTGTGCTGGTGTACGGCGTGGACGAACAGGCGCAAGGCGCGACGCTGATCGCCGCGCGTGGCTGGAAGGACGCCGATGCGCAAACCATGCGCGCTCAAGTACCCATCGGTGATCAGGCCGATGCGCATGGCTGGCCCTTTGCAGCCGTCATGCAATCCGGACAGGAAGCGATCGTCGAGGATCTATCCGCTCGCTTCGGTCCAATGCCCATCGGACGCTGGAATGCGCGTGCGGACAAGGCGATCGTGCTGCCGCTGCACCACACCGGCCAGGCTGCCCCTTCGGGCTTTCTAGTGGCAGGCATCAGTCCGCATCGACGGTTGGACGAGCGCTATCACGCCTTCTTTCTCGCTACCGCCGACCAGCTGGCAAGCGCCATGGTCAAGGCGCGCGCAGTTCAAGAAGAAACATTGCGCGCCGAAGCGCTGGCCGAGATCGACCGCGCCAAGACCGCCTTTTTCAGCAACGTCAGCCACGAATTTCGCACACCGCTGACGCTCATCCTCGGCGCGGTCGAAAACGCGATCGCCAGCCATGCATCCTTGAACGGCGATGATTTGAAAGTCGTCCATCGAAACGGCATTCGCCTGCTGCGCCTGGTGAACAGCCTGCTCGACGTCACTCGCATCGATGCGGGCCGCCTTCCGCTGTCTTTCGTGCCTACCGATCTTTCCAGGCTGACGAGCGAACTGGCCAGCGCATTCCATTCGCTGATCGAACAAGCCGGCATGCGGCTCATCATCGACTGCCCGCCACTGCCGGAGCCGATCTACGTGGATCCGGCACATTGGGAAAAAGTAGTACTCAACCTGATCTCGAATGCCTTCAAGTTCACCTTGCACGGCGAGATCGAGGTCTCCTTGCATTGGCAGGACCGGCATGTCGAATTGCAGGTACGCGATACCGGCGTGGGCATCCCAGCGCATGAATTGCCACAGATCTTCAATCGCTTTCATCGGGTCGAGCAATCCCAAGGGCGTAGCTTCGAAGGAACCGGCATCGGCTTGGCGCTGGTGCAAGACCTGGTCAAGTTGCATGGTGGGAGCGTACGTGTGTCCAGCGTCGAACAGGAAGGCACGACGTTCTTCGTTACCCTTCCCGCGGGTACCGACCATTTGCCAACCACGCAAATCACTCATGAGCAAGCGGCACCTGCGCAGCCGTCCAGGGCGCCGGCCTTGGCGTTGGAGGCGGCGCAATGGGATCGCCACGATGCCAGCGACACGCCTTCCGTTTCCCACTCCAGCACAACAGGTCACGCGCCTCTCGCAACCGGCCGCATCCTGCTTGCCGATGACAGCAACGACATGCGCGAATATCTGCTCCGGCTGCTGCGCCCACATTGGGAGGTGGAAGCGGTGGTCGATGGGCAGGCGGCGTTGGAAAGCGCATTGCGCAATCCGCCGGACCTGATACTCAGCGACGTCATGATGCCGCGCATGAACGGCATTGCCCTGCTACGCGCGCTGCGTGCGGAGAGCCGGACCAGCACCATTCCCGTGATCCTCCTCTCTGCGCGTGCCGGCGAGGAAGCGGTGCTGGAAGGGCTGGACGTCGGCGCCGATGATTACCTGGCCAAGCCATTCGCCATACCGGAACTCATCGCGCGCGTACGCACGCACCTGACCATGGCTGCCGCACGCAATGCCTTGAATGCGGAACTCGCGCGCAACAACCAGGAGTTGGAGGCTTTCAGCCATTCCGCCGCGCACGACCTGCGTGCACCGTTGCGCACCATCGACGGCTTCGCAAGCATCCTGCTCATGCAGAAGAGGGAGATGCTCGATGCGGAGGCCAGAGAACATCTGGAGCGCGTGCTCCACGCCGCCGACACCATGCGGCAAATGATCGACGATCTGCTGATGCTGGCGCACGTAGGGCGTGCGGAACTGCGCCGAGACCCTGTCGACCTGAGCGGCCTCGCGCAAGAATCCGTCGGCATGCTGCAACGCCAGGAACCCGCGCGGCAGATCCACATCGACGTCTTGCCCGGACTGGCCACCCACGGCGACCCCGGTCTGCTCCGCGTGGCGCTCGACAACCTGATCGGCAACGCCTGGAAATACAGCAGCAAGCGCGCGCAACCCAGGATCGAATTCGGCGCAATGAAAACCCACGGCGAACTGGCCTATTACGTGCGCGACAACGGCGCCGGCTTCAACATGACCTACGCCGACAAACTGTTCACCGCCTTCCAGCGCCTGCACAGCGAAGACCAATTCCCCGGCACCGGCATCGGCCTCGCCACCGTGCATCGCATCGTCAGCCGGCATGGCGGAAAAATCTGGGCGGATGCCGCGGAAGATAAAGGGGCGACGTTCTATTTCACGTTGCCGTAGCGTAGGTTCGCGTTATGCAGCCTTGCCACGTATGACTTGGAGCGCCGTGCGCGTCATGAACCAGATCGCGTTTCGCCTGGATGATTGGACTCGTAGGCATCGATCTTCGAAAGCAACTTGCGCGGCACGATGATGTTGATTTTCTCAGCCTTGCCTTCGTACTTGGATGTATCGAAGTCCACGACAGCCCAAATGCCGCCTGCGTAACATGCGACGACATGCGCCTCATGATGACATGCGGCCCCGTCGCTCGCTTCGTTCGCACCCCACCCTAACCCCAATGCTCCGAACTTAAGGATTTTCAACCGCTGGAAACTCTTGTTCGTCATTCCAGCGAAAGCTGGACGTAGCGCGAAGCGCGCAGAACGTCCGAATGGACGGCCCCGAAGGGGTGAGCGAAGCGAATCATCCAGTGCCTTTCAACCCAAAGTCGCTGGATTCCTCGCTCCTCAAAGCCGAGCACATCCATGTGCTCTCCCCGCGTACCAGCTTTCGCTGGAATGACGGGTTTGGGTTCTGTAGCGACTGGAAGAACCTTAAGTTCGAAGCATTGCCGCTAGGGCCCCTCAGTACAAAGCCGCCCAGGTGGACGGCTTTGTTCACTTCACTACGTCATAGCTATATGACTTTTATGGCCACCAGCTGCTGCCAGGTGCGCCATCCGGATGCGCATACCAGGCCACCTGGTTCTGATTGCCTGGGCAACCTTGGCCTTTGCTGAGCGCGGTGATCGAGCCCTGGCTGGAGGCCATGCCAGCGCGATAGCAGCTGCCGAGGTTGTCCTTGTAGTCGCGCGAGGTGGTGCTTTCCCACACCGGGTTGGAGGTGTTCTGGCCGCCCGTGCGCAGAGAGCTGAATGCGCTTTGCATGTGCGTCATGTAATGACCCAATGACGGTAGGTAATGATCGCCATCGACCACTTCCTGCTGCGTGACCGCCACCTTGTCGCAAAACGGAACATCACCCTCGCTGTCGCCATAGTCGATGATCTGCGCAAAGGTGTGATAGGTCAGATGCAGCGGATAGCGCACGCGCGTCCTGTCCCAGCTGAGCACGTAGTTGCCAAGCTTGCGGATGCTGGTTTGTTGCACCGTGCTGGTCAACCAGATGTTCTGGTCGTACAGCTCGTTGGACGACGTGTTGTAAACCAGCGGATTGCTATTGAGATCGAATGCCTGCGTATTGCTGAACTGGCTGGTCTGATGAACCACCGTATCGATGCGCCCCTCCGAGGTGATGACGAAGCCGCGGATCTCGAAATTGCGCTGCTGGTTCGTGACGATGTCGCCTGTAATGGCTCCGCCGTTCTGTTGCAGCGTATTGGTGATGATGGGAGCGCCGCTCTGCGTGGCCAAGGTATTGAGCGTCACGGCACCCGTTACGCCGATGGCACCCGGATCGAGATAAAGCAGCAGCGTGGCGCCGCCGTTGCCGAGGTTGTCGTCCGCCGTGACGTTGTGCGTACCGGGTGTGCTCAAGACACCGGCAAACGGCGTCAGGTCAACGCGGAAGGGCTTGAAATTGAGCATTTCCGGCGTCGTGATCGGCTTGTTCGCACTGTTGGGCAACAGCCAGTTCAAATCCGCCACGACATAAGGAAACGCAGGGGCAATGCCAGCCGGCGTTCCGTCCACGCTGACCTTCACCTCCAGGAAGCTGCCTTCGCTGCAACCTTGTATCGGCGGGAAGATGGTCGCCCACGGAAGACCGCCGATGCCATTGGTGGAAGCAACAGCGTTGCCGATCGCACCGCTGATGGGATCGTTGCCGTAGCAGGTAAACCAGTCATAGCCATCATTGCTCGTACTTTGGTAGCTGTTCTGGTAATCCGGCTGGACATCCAGATACGCCCGCTCGATGTTGGTCGGCAAAAACGTTGGCGAGCTTTGATTGACGCCGATGACCACGTCCGGCACCCGCGGGACCGGATACGTGGCAGTAGCCGGATAGAACAGAAGCGTTGCATTGCCGGTGAATGCGTAGCTGTCGATCTCATCGTCGGCCTCTCCATCCTGCGCGCTCCAGATGAGGCCCGATTGCGGTTGGATGAACAGCTTGCTGTAGTCGGTCAGATCGCGCTCGACATGCCAGTTAGTGGTGCCGTCGTAACGCGGTACCGCGCCGTGAAACAAGCGCACATTGTTCAAGTCCATGCCAAGCGTATCCACGACCGAGCGCCGATTGGCTTGAATATCCACTTTCAGAATCACTTTCGACCACGGCGGCGGGCAGGCCGTGGGCGGCGTGTAGCTGACGGTGGGATCGTTGGGCGCGCTCACGCGTATCTGCGGCCATGAACGATTGTGGAGCAGTTCGACTTCGCATGGCTGTTCAGCGGGATGCGGCACCGGCGGATCGATCGATGCGATCTCTCCAGGCATGGCCATGGCAACACCGGACGGCATGGATAGAAAAGCGAAAACGAAGGGCACCGCCGCCGCAAGGCGACGTGCCACGCGCATAGCTCTCATGATGGGGTTCCTCCCTCAGTTCCCCCTGCGCGCGCGATCCTATGTTGCATGCGATGAAAATTTGGTGTGTTGCGCTAGTGCAAATGTCGTTCCATGCGGATGATGGAGTGACAGCATTGCATGGCTTTCTTTCTGAGCGGCCGCAGTCGCAGGTTGCGATGAAATCCAAGCTGTTTTTTGGCACCGATGCTGGGATTGCATCCCAGCCTACGCTGGCTTTGCAAGCGACAGTTAGGCGACATTTTCGAACGTCGCCGGTGCAATCGCGTAGGCTGGGTTAGCGCGGCATAACCCAGCAAACTCGCGGGGGGAAACGCTAGCAGGTTGAGAGCGTACGCCGGGGCGACGGATCAGAAAGTGGCATGCACTTTCATCGCAACCTGATCACGCGTAGTCAGCATCCGGCTCGACCCACATCCGACACCCGCTGATACAACAACTCGCGCAATCTGCACGCCAGATCGGTATGCCGATACGGTTTGCTCAGCACGGGAAATTCCAGGTCTTCCTTGTCGTCGAGTTGGGCGTAGCCGGTAACCAGCAATACTTTGAGGCGAGGCTGCTCTTGGGTTGCGATGCGTGCCAGTGCGATGCCATCCATGGAGCCCGGCATGATCACGTCGGAAAGCAGCAGTTCGTAGCCGCCGTTCTGCTTGAGCATTTGCAGGGCGGAATCCGCCTCGTTGGCAACGCTTACCTGGTAGCCGAGCAGTTCCAGCATTTGCTTGGTGGTGGCGGCGACGTCGCTGCGGTCTTCCACCAGCAGAATGCGCGGCTGCGTGGAGTGCGGGCTTTCGCTGGCTTGCTCCTGCCGGGGCGCCTCGGTATAGGGCAACAGCAAATGGATGGAGGTGCCGAGACCTTCCTTGCTTTCCACATACAACGTGCCGCCGGACTGCTTCGCAAAACCGTATGCCACCGAGAGACCCAGGCCTGTGCCCTTGCCTTCGGTCTTGGTGGTAAAGAACGGATCGAGCACGCGGTTGACGATGTCGTGTGGAATGCCGGGGCCGTTGTCGGCGATGACGATCTCCACGTAGCGTCCTGGCTCGAGGTTGCGCCGCGCGGCTTCCAGGCGTGTCAGGTCGCGGTTGAACGTGCTGATGTCCAATCGCTGGTCCGCGGCCCCTTTCATCGCGTCGCGCGCATTGATCGCGATGTTGATGATGATCGGCTCCGTCTGCGCAGGATCGGCGGTGCAGTGCCATAGCTGCGGCTGCAGATGCAGGCTTACCTGGATCTGCTCGCCCAGCGCCTGCGTAAGTACGCTGCTCAAGCGTTGCAGCAGATCGTTGATATCGATGGGCTTGGCGGCAAAGGTTTGCCGCCTGGCAAACACCATCAGTTGCTTGGTGAGCACGCCGGCACGATCCACCGCGCGGCGGCAGGTTTCGATGGTGCGTGTGGTGCGGCGGGCAATGTCCTCGTTGCTGGCGACGCTGATTTCGATCATTTCCAGCGACGTCTGGATCACCTGCAACAGATTGTTGTAATCGTGCGCGACGCCGCCGGTGAGTTTGCCGAGTGCTTCCAGCCGCATGGCCTGCTGCAAGGCTTCCTCGGTTTCCTTGCGTTGCGAGATATCGCGCTGGTAGCCGAAGTAATACGCCACTTGTCCGGTGTCGTCGCAAACAGGGCAGATGTACAGCAGGTTCCAGAACGTGCTGCCGTCCTTGCGGTAATTGAGCAACTCGACGGACACCTCCCGCGGCTCCTGCAAGGCCTCTGCAATTTCGTGCACTACGTCCTTGCTGGTGTCGCTTCCTTGCAGAAACCGGCAATTGCGCCCGAGCACTTCCTCGCGCGCATAACCGGTCATGTGCAAGAAGGCGTCGTTGGCGTAGAGGATGGCCTGTGCCGGTGTGGCGTCAGTCACGATGATGCCAACGCTGCTGGCCTCGATACCTTTGGCCAAGGTGGCGGTATCGACGGATGGGCTGGCGGGAAACGGCATTCCTGGCACGCTGCTTTGCAGACCTGCGCGCGGGTTCATAAGCGCCTCCTGGTCGAGTTCTTTCTACTACCGGCAACATCGTGGCTGCGTGAAGAAGCACCAGACTTTTTCATGACGGCATGTGGACGAAATTTCCCGTGCGTGCCACTGCGCGTGGCATAAGATTCACAGTGACACGACGGCCACTGAAGACATGTGTCGGAAGTCCTGGCTTTGCTGCCCAGGGAAACTTCGGGCGGTGTTGCCCGATGCCAGCGCATGTCTGGCTATTGCACCGCGGCATGCGCGGCGCCCTAGGCAACTGCTAGGGTTGTTTGATATAGATCGATTTAAATGGGGTGCGCAAGACGGCGCCAGCCGCCGCCGCGCAACGGGTATCCACGCAACTCACGGCTGAACAGCATGCTTCAATCCATCCGCTTGTCCGCAGGCGCATCACGGCCTTTCTCGAAAATCGCCCTGCTGTCACTGCTGTGGCTGCCGCTGGCAACCTGCAACGTCAGCGCGCAAACCACCTCGCAGAACCTGGACAACGGCTGGCACTTCCGCCTGCTGGAAGGCAATGCGCAGGCGAAGGACCACCACGACGCCACGCGCTGGCACAGCGCCAGCGTGCCGGGCACGGTGCAGACCGACTTGATGGCGGTGAAGCTGCTGCCCGATCCGTACTATCGCGACAACGAGGCGCGCGTGCAGTGGGTGGGGCTGAGCGACTGGCAATACCAGACCAGCTTCAACGTCGACCAGGCCACGCTCGCACGCGATCACGTGGAGCTGGTGTTCGACGGCCTGGATACCTTCGCCGACGTCTATCTCAATGGAAAGAAGCTGACCTCGGCGGACAACATGTTCCGCCGCTGGCGCGTGCCGGTGAAATCCGCCTTGCACGCAGGCAGCAATACCTTGGAAGTGCGGCTGTACTCGCCGATCAAGCGATTGCTGCCGTGGCTGCTCAAGCAACCGTACGCGCTGCCGGGCGAGTTCGATTCCGCTTTCGGCGACGAACCCAAGGGCAAGCAGACCGCCAACTATGTGCGCAAGGCGGCCTATCAATACGGTTGGGACTGGGGCCCTCGCATCGTTACCGAAGGCATCTGGCAGCCGGTGCATCTGGACAGCTGGAATGCGCTGCGCGTGGGTGGCTTCCACGTGCAACAGAATTATGTAAGTGCCGAGGCAGCGCAGATCGCGGCACAGTTCGAGGTACTTGCCGATACCAGCAAGACCGTGCACGTCAGTGTGGATGCGCTCGGCCCGGATGGACAGGTGGCCGCGCACGTGGAGCAGGACGTCACCGTCGATCCCGGCAGCAATACGGTAAGCGTGCCGTTGCGCATCGCCCATCCCAAGCGCTGGTATCCGGCGGGTTACGGCGCGCAGGACATGTATACGTTCAAGGCCAGCCTGCGTGATGGCGGCACCGAGCTATACAGCGTGCAGCGAGCCACCGGCCTGCGCACGATCGAGTTGCGCCGCGAAAAAGATGCCTGGGGCAAGAGCTTCGCCTTCGTGGTCAACGGCATTCCGGTGTTCGCCAAAGGCGCGGACATGATTCCCTTCGACAGCTTTCCGCCGCGTGCCACCAACGCGCAAATGGAACGCGTGCTGCAATCCGCACGCGATGCCAACATGAATGCGGTGCGCATCTGGGGCGGTGGCTACTACATGCCGGATGCGTTCTATGAAATGACCGACCGCCTCGGCCTGATGGTGTGGCAGGACTTCATGTTCGGCGGTGCGATTCCGCCGAGCGACGTCGCCTTCGTCGAGAACACGAAACAGGAAGCCATCGAGCAAGTGAAGCGCCTGCGCGATCATCCCAGCATCGTGCTCTGGTGCGGCAACAATGAAGTGCAGACCGGCTGGGATGGCTGGGGCGATCGCCTGGCGCTGAAGAAGGCCATCTCGGGTGACGAGCGCGAGAAGCTGGTGACCGGCATGGTCAACTTGTTCAGCAACACGCTGCGCAACGTGGTCACCCAATACGATCCCAGCGTGCCGTACTGGGCCAGCTCGCCCAGCACCGACTACGACGGCCCGGCAAACGTGCTGGATGACGGCGATTACCACTACTGGAACGTGTGGTCAGGTGACGCCAAGCCGGTGACGGAATATCTCAACGTCACGCCGCGCTTTCAATCCGAATACGGCCTGCAGTCCTTCCCGGAGATGCGCACCATTCGCGCCTTCACGCAGGCGGGCGATCTGCAACCGGAATCGCCGGTGATGCGCGCGCATCAGAAATTCGACAGCGGCAACGGCAACAAGCGCCTGCTGTTGTACATCACGCGCAGCTATGGCGATCCGAAGGATTTCGAATCGTTCGTGTATCTGAGCCAGGTGATGCAGGCCGAAGGTATCCAGCTGGCCGCTGAGCATCTGCGCGCCTCGCGTCCGCAGGCGATGGGTTCCATGTATTGGCAGCTCAATGATGTATGGCCGGGTGCGTCGTGGGCCAGCATCGATTATTTCGGCCGCTGGAAGGCGCTGCAGTTCCACGCCAGGCGGTTCTACGCGCCGCTGCTGATCGCCGCGTTGCGCAACAACGGCACCACGACGGTATCGCTCGTTTCCGACAACACCTCGCCCACTACACTGCATTGGCGCATGCGCACGCTGGATTTCGCCGGCAAGGTGCTGAGCACGCATGACGAAGACGCGAATGTCGCGGCACTGAGCAGCACCAAGGTGGCGACGTATACGGATGCGCAACTGCTCAATGGCGCCGATCCGCATGCCACGTTCGCGGTGTTCGAGCTGCTGGATGGCGACAAGGTGGTATCGCGCAACCTGGTGTTCTTCGATGAAGCCAAGACGCTGGCGCTGCCCGCGCCGCAGATCCACACCTTGCTGGCCGCAGCTGCGGACGGCTATACGCTGACCCTGTCGAGCGACACGCTGGCGCGCGATGTGTGGGTGTCGTTTGGCGATCTGGATGCGGATGTGTCGGATAACGCGTTCAACGTATTGCCGGGACAGAGCGTGACGTTGACGGTGCACAGCAAGGCGGGGCTGGAGAAGCTGCAGCATGCGTTGCGGGTACAGGATCTGGCGGGTGTGATGAAAGCCGCCAATAAATAGCTTGGTTGTCGCGACACATTTTGCTCGTCATTCCGGCGAAGGCCGGAATCCAGTCCAAATATGTCGTGCGCAGCACTCAACATAAAAAAATGTCGTGTCCTTCGGACGCATATTCAAACTGGATTCCGGCCTTCGCCGGAATGACGGTTCTGCTAAAGGAGATACTTCAACGCCATGCCCACCCGCCGCGACTTTCTCAAACTGATCAGCACCACCGCCGCCGCTGGCATGGCCGGCATCACCTTGCCAGTCATGGCTAGCGCTGCATCCCACTACACCAGCAAGCGCCCTCCCGTCGCCAAGCGCAAATTCGTCAGCCAGGCCGTCGAGCAGCAACTCGCCAGCGTCAAGGCATCCATCACCGATCCCAAGCTCGCCTGGATGTTCGAGAATTGCTACCCGAACACGCTCGACACCACGGTGGAACTGGGCACGCTCGACGGCAAACCCGATACCTTCGTGATCACCGGCGACATCGACGCGATGTGGATGCGCGATTCCTCCGCGCAAGTCGTGCCGTATATCCCGCTGGCCAAGAACGATCCCGCGCTGCAACGGCTGTTTCGCGGCCTGATTCGCCGCCAGGCGCGCTGCATTCGCATCGATCCCTATGCCAACGCCTTCATGCCCGATCCGCATGCCAAGCCTTTGAAATGGTCAGTGCATGACAACACCGATATGAAACCCGGCGTCGGTGAGCGCAAATGGGAAATCGATTCGCTTTGCTACCCCATCCGCCTCGCACACGGCTATTGGAAGGCCACCGGCGACGTCGAGCCATTCGATGACGATTGGCGCACCGCGATGCATCGGGTGCTGAAGACGTTCCGCGAGCAGCAGCGCAAGCACGATCACGGGCCGTATCATTTCCAGCGAATGTCGGAAGTGCCGACGGAATCGCTGATGCTGGGCGGCTATGGCAATCCCACGCGGCCGAACGGGATGATCCATTCCATGTTCCGCCCCTCGGACGACGCCTGCCTGTATCCGCTTTCCGTGCCATCCAACCTGTTTGCCGTGTTGTCGTTGCGCCAGCTGGCCACGATGAGCCGCACCGTGCATCACGACGAGAGCTTCGCTTCGGAATGCGAAGCGCTGGCGAACGAAGTGGAACGGGCAGTGCAGCAGGATGGGCGCATGCGCGATGCCAATGGCCAGGCCTTTTTGGCCTATGAAATCGACGGCTTCGGCAATCAGCTGTTCATGGACGACGCCAACGTACCCAGCCTGCTCGGCCTGCCGTACCTGGGTTGCTGTGATCGCAACGATCCGCTGTATCGCCATACGCGCGAGCTGGTGTGGAGCACGCGCAATCCCTATTTCTTCCGCGGCAAGGCTGCTGAAGGCATCGGTGGACCGCACGAAGGGCTGCGCATGATTTGGCCGATGTCGATCATGATGTATGCGCAGACCAGCCTGGATGTGGCGGAAATCCGGCAATGCCTGACGTGGCTGCGCGATACCGATGCCGGCAGCGGCTTCATGCATGAATCGTTCGATCAGGATGATCCGGCCACCTTCACGCGCAGCTGGTTTGCGTGGGCGAATACGTTGTTTGGCGAATTGATCGTCGATATCCAGCGCAAGCATCCGGAGCTGCTGCGCTAGGCGCCGTAGGCTGGGATGAAATCCCAGCTTCGATAGCCACAAGGCAGCTGGGATTTCATCCCAGCCTACGATGCTGACTTTAGCCCCCTGTGGAAATGCAGACGCTTTTTCTTCACACGGCCTTCACGCATCGGTTATCAGATCGATGCAAAAGCTGCGATGACGGTGTGATTATTCACGGACCTCCTACATTCTTCTCGATAAGGGATAACATGTCCCCCGGCTGGCGCAGCAGCGCCATCCCGCGCAGAGGGACGTGAACCATGCGGGTGAGAGGGGGAATAGCCTTATGAAGCTACCTACGTCGGCCGGTAGGGCGGCCAAGTCCGTGGGAGCCGTGCTCCTGTTTGTCAGTATGCCCTTGCTGGCGAAGGCGCCGATCGGCGCACCAGCGCAAACCAACACGTCGGGAGATGGCGATTACCTGCTGATCGGCGCGCTGGTGTTGTTGCTGGTGATCATGGGTATGGGGCTGGTACTGCTGTACCGTCGTATGCATGCCCTGCAAGAAGAAATGCGCGCCAATGCGCATCTGCTGGACGACTTTTTCCAGCATTCCAACGTGGCGATGAAGGTGAAGGACAAGGATGGCCACATCCTGCGCGTCAACGACACGGCCGCAAGCCTCATGGGCCGCCCTGCCAACGAATTGCTGGGCAAGAAAGTCGACACGGTGGCGACACCCGAAACGGCCGAGCTGATAGGCAAGCACGATCACGAGGTGGTTCAGGGGCATGGCGTGACCGCCTATGAGGAACAGGTCAATTACCTCGGCGGTTCCTACACCTTGCTGACCCGGCGCTTTCCGATCACCGACGAACGCAATGCCATCGCCGGCGTGGGTGTGATCTCGATGGATATCACGCAACGCATGCACACCGAGCAGGAGTTGCGCATCGCCAAGCTGGAAGCGGAGGCCGCCAACCGCGCGAAGTCGCTGTTCCTGGCGAACATGAGCCACGAACTGCGCACGCCGCTCAACAGCATCATCGGCCTGAGTGAACTGACGTTCGAACAAGCCGAGGAACGCGAGGACCGCGAAACCGCCGAGATCATGCAGCGCGTGGTCAATGCCGGCCGGCATCTGCTCTCGCTGATCAACGACATTCTGGATATCTCGCGCATCGAATCCGGTCGCATCGAGCTGCACACCGAGATCGTGCATGTGCAGACGCTGCTGGAAACCAGCATCAATTCCATGCAGCCGCTGGCCAAGGCCAACGGCAACAAACTGCTGTTGGAGATTGCGCCCGGCGTGGATTTGGTGTGTGTCGACGTGACGCGCTTGCGCCAGGTGATCCTCAACCTCATCGGCAACGCGATCAAGTTCACGCGCAACGGCGAAGTGAAGGTGAAGGTTTCCAGCCAGCACGAGCAATTGCAGATTGTGGTGGCCGATACCGGCATCGGCATGACGCCGGAGCAATTGCAGCGCATTTTCGAGCCGTTCGAGCAAGCCGATCGCTCCATTGCACGTCGCTTCGGCGGCTCCGGCTTAGGCCTCACCATCTCTCGGCAATTGCTTGGGCTGATGGAAGGCCACATCAGCGTCAGCAGCGATATTCAATCCGGCAGCGTGTTCACCGTGACGCTGCCGATCGGCGACGTCAGCAGTGCCGAACCGCGTCCTTCCCTGGCCACGCTTGCGCTGCAGCCTGTACCTGGACGCAATCCGGTGGTGTTGGTGGTGGACGATGACGAAGATGCCTGCGAGCTGGTGCGCAATGCATTGGAGCGCGATGGCATCAACGTGGTCAGCGCATCATCCGGCGAACAGGCATTGGCGCTGACGCGCTCGCTGCGGCCGGCGGTGATGGTGCTGGATATCCTCCTTGGCGACATGACGGGATGGGACGTGCTCGCCGCCATCCGCGCCGATCCGGACCATGCCGAGTTGCCGGTGATTCTTTGCACGGTCACCGATCCGGACCAACGCACGGGTGTGCTCGGGGTGGTGGAGCATCTCACCAAGCCGTTCGATCGCGAACACCTGAGCCATCTGGTGCAGCGTTTCGTCGGCAACGCGAGCAGCAGCTCGCTGCTGGTGGTGGACGACGATGATTTCTATCGCGACTCGATCGCCAACATGCTGCGCCAGGCCGGCCACCAGGTGGATACGGCACCCAACGGCGAGCATGCGCTGAGCATCATGCGCAACCGTCCACCGGATCTGCTGCTGCTGGATATGGTCATGCCCGGCATGGACGGCCTGGCGGTGATCGAGGCGATGCGCACCGATCCGATGCTGGCGCCGGTGCCGATCATGCTGGTGACGGCGGCGGATATTTCGCCGGAGATATCCCGCAATTTGTATGAGCGCGCCGTGATGCTGGTCCGCAAGGACGCTCCCAACCATGTCGACGTGGTGTATCACGTCCATCGCCTGCTGGATAAGTTGCAGATACCCACCCATCGCATGTGAGGGGAGCAACATGACCACCGTGCTCTACGTCGAGGACGACGACGACAACGCATTCATGCTGGGTCGCCGCCTGCAACGGCATGGCATCGAGATACGCCACGTCGAGGATGGTGAAAAGGCGCTGATCGCGGCGGTGTGGAAACGACCTGACGCGGTATTGCTGGACATCAACCTGCCCGGCATCAACGGCCTGGAAGTGCTGCAAAAGCTGCGCGCCAATGAGCTCACCCGCGACGTGCCGGTGATCGTGCTTTCCGCGCACGTGATGGAAGACGACATCCTCAAGGCAATGCAGGCCGGCGCCAACGCCTTCGTACCCAAGCCGATCGAGTTTCCGAAGCTGCTGGACGCGCTGCAGCGCGTGATCAAACACGACAGCCCCGACCTTGAGGACAGCGCATCGTGAGCCCGGACGCTCGAATACTGATCGTGGACGATGACGAAAACAGCCGATTCATGTTGCGCAAACGGCTCAAGCAATTGGGCTTCCAACATGTGAGCGAGGCGCGCGACGGCGAGATCGGCTTGGCCGAGGCGCTGCGGCAACCACCGGACATCATGCTGCTGGACGTGATGATGCCGGGTTCCGATGGTTTGTCGGTGCTGCGCGCCATGCGTGCGGACGATCAATTGCGCGATATCTCCGTGCTGATGATTTCGGCGCACGATACGCTGGAAATGGCGGCGCAATGCATCGAGCTGGGTGCCGAAGATTACCTGGCCAAACCGGTGCTCATGCCGCTGCTGCGCGCGCGCATCTCGGCCGTGCTGGAGCGTCGCCGCCTGCGTGCCGTCGAGCATACGTTTCTTTCCCACTTCGATGCACAAACCGAACTGCCCAATCGCGCTGCGCTGTTGGAACGCACCGAGCGCATCATGGCCGCCGGCCGTTCATTAGCGCTGGTTGCGGTGGCGTGTAACAACCATGCCAACATCGCGCTCGGCACGGACGAGCTGCAAGCCGCCGCCTTGCTGCGCAGGCTGGCTGCGCACGTGCAAGCAAAGTGGGAACAAGTCGACACCGTCGCGCGCGTCGCCGAAAACATGCTGGGCTGGCTGGTACCGGATGTGCTGCCCGACCAGCAGCTGATTCTGGAGGTGCAAGCGGTACTCGGCATGACGCCGCATACGCCATCGCCCGCGCTCAGTTCGGTGCATGCGCTCACCGCCAGCATCGCCGTATGGCCGGCCGAAACCGCACCGGTGGAGGCGGCGGAACTGCTGCGCCTGGCCATGAACGAAGCCGCCCGCACCGATCCACTCAGCGACGAGCGCGTCATCCTCGCCGATCCGGCGCTGCGCACCCGTACCCGCACCGCACTGACCATCCATCAGCAACTGGAAGAAGGGCTGGAGCGTGGCGAGCTGGAGCTTTACTTCCAGCCGATCTTTGCCGTGCAGAACGGGCAATATCCGGTAGGCGCCGAAGCCTTGTTGCGCTGGAACCATCCGCAACAAGGCGTGCTTGCACCGGGCCAATTTCTGGATGCCATCGAGCACACGCCGCTGATGACCCGCGTCGACGCGTGGGTGATGGAACATGCCATCGCCAGTCTCAAGTCGTGGGGTGAAAACCTGCCGCCGTCGTTCCGCTTGCACGTGAACGTCACAGCACGCAGCCTTGCATCGGGCCGGCTGATGGACATTCTCACGACCAACCTGCAGGAGTCGGTGCGCAAGCATTTGGCGATCGAGCTGACCGAACGCTTGTACGTCACCGACATGCTTTCCTGCGGCGCCGCCTTGCAATCGCTGCGTACGCTGGGTATCCACGTAGCGCTCGATGATTTCGGCACCGGTTTTTCTTCCTTGAGCCACGTCAGTCTGCTGCCTTGCGATACCATGAAGATCGATCGCAGTTTCGTCAGCGGCATCGACGTCGACGTGCAGACGCGTCGCCTGCTCGAATCGATGATCGGCATGGCGCGCTCGCTGGGGCTCACGGTGATCGTGGAAGGCGTCGAGCAGGATGGTCAGCTCGCTGTACTGCGCGAGCTTGGATGTTCGTTCGTGCAGGGTTATCTGCTTGGACAGCCGCGGCCGGAGACGGATTTTTTGCGGCATTTGCATTGATGGCGGTTTTTTTCCAATCGATGCGAGCGACTGCCTTCTTCGCTGCATAGATGCCAATACTCGTCATTTCGGCGAAAGCCGGAATCCAGTCAAAGATGATGTGCGCAGCACACGACCTAAAGGTTTTGTGTGCTTCGCACGACGTATTTCACTGGATTCCGGCGTTCGCCGGAATGACGAGTATGGAGTTTACGACGGCTGCTTATGCAACGCATCACGCCACGCTTGTCTGCCTCTCGGCGGCCAGCCCAAACCAAGTCGTGAGCGCATCAACCAACCCTGCTTGCGCCCCTTCACCCACCCACGCCACATAGCCATCGGGCCGAATCAACACCGCAGCAGGCGCATTCACCGCGCCGATCACCGGCAACTCCCACGCACCCGTGTGGGTAGCTTCGATCGATCGCACTCGATCGGCCCATGGCGTGATGTCGATATCACCCGAGGTACCGAAGTTGATCAGCACTGGCCGAGCATCATGCAGCAGCGTGAAAACCCGCACCGTCCCGTCGACAGTCGCCACATCGAGATCCGGCATGCGCCGTCCCAGCAGCGGATGCCCTTCACCAAAGTCGTAATGCACATCCAGGCCCGACATCATGCCGGCCAATCGCTTGCGCGGCGCGTCCATCGCCACCAGTTCGGCAACGACATCACCCAGTGCCTTGGTGCGTGCATCGGTGCGGCGAAGCGCTGTTTGCGCCATCGTGTTGTGCAGCACGCGCGCACCCACCGGATGGCGTTCGGCATGATAGGTATCGAGCAAACCTTCCGGCGATATCCGCTTGATGACTTGCGCCAGCTTCCAACCCAGATTCACGGCATCCTGCACGCCGATATTCAAGCCTTGACCGCCAACCGGAGGATGCACATGCGCGGCATCGCCGGCCAGCAGTACGCGTCGCTCTCGATACGCCGCCGCCTGGCGAGTCATGTCCGTGAATCGCGATATCCAGGTGGGGCGATGGATGCCGTAATCGGTCCCGTAAACCGACATCAACGCTGCACGGATGTCGCACAGCGTCGGTTCGCCAGCGGGCCCCAGTTGCGCTTCGGTAAGCACCAGGTGTGCGCGCCCATCTTCCAACTTGCCGATGGCTTGCATGCCGGCGTCGGTATAGCGAATGCCCCACTCGGGCTCTTCCGCCATGTCCGCCTCGGCGATCAACCAGCTCATCGACGGTTCCCATCCCGCGAATTCGATGCCGGCCAGTTTGCGAACCAGGCTGCGTCCGCCATCGCAGCCGACCAGATATTGCGCGCGCAGCGAATGACCATCCGACAATTCGACATCGACGCCGGTGTCGTCTTGCATGAAACCTATCACTTCGCGTTCGCGATAGATGGGCACGGCCAACTCGCTCACCCAATCAGCGAGAATGCGCTCGATATGCTTCTGCCATAGCCCAAGCACGTAGTTGTGCCGGGTGGGAAAATCACTGATATCCAGCTGCGTGTGAAAGTGCAGGAACGGATACGTTTTCCCTTGCGAGAGGAACCGACCGGCGATACCCCGTTGATCGAGCACCTCGATACTGCGCGAGTGCAAACCACCTGCACGCGAACCGGCCAGCTCCTGGTTTACGCGTCGCTCGACAATCGCCACATCAACGCCCGCCAACGCCAACTCACCCGCCAGCATCAATCCGGTGGGACCGCCTCCGGCAATCACCACCGCATGCGTACTCACCGCCGCACTCACCTTCGCAACACACTTCGACATCACGCCCATTTGACGACTCCGCTTTCACAGGTTCCGGCAACGGCGGGCGATGCTGCAGCATGACCCCGGCCTTACGGCAAGGCCCGGGGTGCGATATATTCTGAAGCGGGAGAGGAGAGTCCTCTTTTTTTGCAGCCACGTAGGCTGGGATGAAATCCCAGCACCGTGAATCGCAAGCACGCCGGGATTTTGTCCCAGCCTACCTAACCTCAATCCCACACACCGAGCTGATGCGGACGTGCCGAAGACACCTGCACGTAGTATGGGCTCCACTCGCCGCTGGCTTTGGCGACAGGGACGCCCGTGCTGGCGGCCCCTTTCCGAGCTACCATGTCAGGCGCTCACCGTTCATGAGGCCGGCTGTCTTGAGTGTGCCAAGCATCAGCAGTTCGCAGCCGATAAGTGGCCTTTTTCCAAGCCACTCCGGTCATGACAGGAAATCGCTGCCGCCGGCACCTGCGGTCGTGGCGGATTCGTCGACGGCTGCTGCGGAACCGCTGGCTTCGGCGATTGCATCGGCACTCACGCAGCTCGGGCTGATTCCCAGCGCCAACGCAACCAGTGGCGCGTCTAACACCGCCACGACAAGCGATACGCCCTACGCCTCGCTTACTACGCGGCAGAACGCAACGCAGCCGATACAGCAGTATCGAAGCATGGCATCGTCGTTCTCCAACCTCGCTCAAGCCTTGGGCGCCAATACCTCATCCACGGCAAGCGGCGGCAGCAGCTTGCCGACGGTGTTCCAAAGTCTGTGGACTTCGCTTGGCGCGTCATCCGTCGATGCTTCAAGCGGCGCCATGCCGAGCTTGCCCTCGTTTTTGAACACGTTGGCGCGCAACTTGAGCGAGAGCGGTGTCAGCGGGTTGCGCGGGGTGTTTGTCGATACGGTGGCTTGAGGTATCAGCGGTTGTCCTGTCCGGTGCGATGTCGGGCTATCAGGACAAGGGTGGACAGCGCCGATAAACGCCAGCCGTGCAGTTTTGCACTGCCGCAAATTTTTGATTAAACCTATTTGAATCAACAAATTAACGTCGACAAAGAAAAATTTGGATCGAGACAAATTTTTCGTTTACAGTCGTTCGGTAGTCTTGGCCTGATCAGCCAAGCCCTAGCCTTACTAAGTGAGTGCGTTTTGCACGCGATCGGGGTGATGGCTCCGCGAGCGTTTCGCAGACGCCTTTGCTTCCACGACAACGAGAAATCTGGGGAGTAGCAACATGGTGTCACGTCGAAGGTTCCTGCAGGGTTTGGGGGCGGCGGCTGCGTTGGGTGGTTCGCTGCCTGCGCTGGCGCGTTTGGCGAAGAATCCGGGTGCAGCCTCGGGGTCAGCCGGTGCTGCCGCATCCAAGGCCAGTGGCGTGTCGCGCTATGTCGACGTATTCGTCGGCACCGGCGGGCACGGGCATACCTATCCGGGCGCATCGATGCCGTTCGGCATGGTGCAACTGAGCCCCGATACGAATGACGCCGGCTGGGATGCATCGTCCGGTTACCACCAGGGCGACGGTTCGATCATGGGCTTCTCGCACACGCATTTGAGCGGCACCGGCGCGGCGGACATGCTCGATGTGCTGGTGATGCCGGCGCAAGGCGAGGTGCTGCTGCAGCCTGGCGATCGCGGCCTGCCGGACAAGAATTACCACTCGCGCTTCGATGGCGTGGCCAGCTCCGGTCCGCTGCTGACGGAACACAACAAAGCACATCCCGGCCGCGGCTATCGCTCGCGCTACAACGCGGAGCATGCACGTCCCGGCTATTACAGCGTGCACCTGACCGATCACGACATTCGCGCGGAGCTTACCGCGAGCATGCGCGCGGGCCTGCACCGCTACACCTTCCACGGTGCCGGCAGCGGACATTTGATGGTGGATTGGGCGCACGGCTTCCACGACGACTACAAAGTCCCCTGCAAGGTGACCGATGCGCAGCTCAAGCTGGTCGGCAACGACACGCTGGTCGGCAGCCGGCGCGTGCATCAGTGGGCGGATGGACGCTACATCTATTTCGCCATGAAAGTGTCGCGGCCGTTCTCGCAAGCCATACTCTATTCGGATGACGTGGCGGCGCCTACCGGTACCGGCGAACTGAAGGGCACGCACCTGAAAGCCGTGCTGCATATCGACGACGTCGCCAAGGAACCCGTGCTGGTGAAGGTCGGCATTTCCGGTGTAGACATCGAAGGCGCCATGCGCAATCTCGATACGGAAATTCCCGCCTGGGATTTCGATCAGCTGCAGCAGGCGGCCGCCGATGCGTGGGAGCAGGAGCTCAGCCGCATTCGCGTGGAATCCTCATCGGAACGCACGCTGCGCGTGTTCTACAGCTCGCTGTATCACACGATGCTCGCGCCCACGTTGTTCAGCGACGTCGATGGCCGCTATCGCGGCATGGATCTGGCCGTCCATCAATTGCCGCAGGGCCAGAACAACTACAGCACTTATTCGCTGTGGGATACGTATCGCGCCTTGCATCCGCTCTACACGCTGTACCAGCCCGAACGTGTGCCGGACTTCCTCAATTGCCTGGTGCGCATGGCGGAAGAAAGCCCGGAAGGTCCGGCCGTGTGGCCGCTGCAGGGCGTGGAAACGGGTTGCATGATCGGTTACCACTCGGCGGTGGTGCTGGCCGAAGCACAGGCGAAAGGCTTCACCAGCATCGATTACGCCAAGGCCTGGCCGATCTATCGCAAGCGCGCGATGGAAGACGATTACCGCGGCCTGACCTACTACCGCAAGCTCGGCTACATCCCCAGCGACAAGGAACCGGAAGCCGTCAGCAAGACGCTGGAATACTCCTACGACGACTGGGCCGTGTCGCACATGGCCGATGCGGCAGGTGAAAAGGAACTGGCGAACAAGCTGCGCGAGCGTTCGCGCAATTACCGCCACGTGTTCGACACCAAGCTCAACTTTGTGCGCCCGCGCGGTGAAAACGGCGAATGGCTGGAACCGTTCGATCCACGCGGCATGGGCCATTCGAAGGAATGGCGCGATTTCACCGAATCCAATGCCTGGCAGGCCACTTTCCTCAACCAGCATGACCTGTACGCGTACATGGGTTTATTCGGCGGCCCTGACGTGTTCGAGCGCAAGCTGGATGAACTCTTCACCACCAGCCCCAAGTTGCCGGCGGATGCACCGCCGGATATTGCCGGCATGGTCGGCCAGTATGCGCACGGCAACGAGCCGAGCCATCACATGGCTTATCTGTATGCGTACACCGGCTCGCACTACAAGACGCAATCGCGCGTGCGCATGTTGACCGAAACGATGTATCCGCCGGATCCGGACGGCCTTGCCGGCAATGAAGACTGCGGCCAGATGAGCGCGTGGTACATCATGAGTGCGCTGGGTTTGTATGCGGTCGATCCGGTAAGCACCAACTATGTGTTCGGCAGCCCGGTGCTCGATCATGCCGAGATCAAGCTTGGCGACGATCGCAAGCTGGTGATTCGCACGTTCAACAATGGATCGAACCGTCCGTATATCCAATCGGTGACGTGGAACGGCAAGCCGTGGACGAAGAGCTGGATCAGCCATGCGGAACTGGCTGCTGGTGGCGTGCTGGAATTCCATATGTCGGACACACCGAACATGGCGTTCGGAACGAAGCCGGAAGATCGGCCACCGGCGTTCGGCCTGGCGGCAAGCGACGTGGTGGCGATAGATGCGGGCTGATCGCGCGGGGCAGGTTTGATATGACGAGCCCGATGCGATGTGCGGTCGTATCGGGTTTTTTCTGTGCGGCTTTCTACAATGCGCTTGATACTCGTCTCCCCGGCGAAAGCCGGGGCCCAGTGCCTTGATGGTTAAGCAAAGTTGCTAGGCCCCGGCTTTCGCCGGGGAGACGGATCAGAGGGAACGCGTACTTTCATGGCACTTCCAGAGAAGACGGAATAAAGCGTCGAACATTTAGACGTCCAATTGTCGACGCAGGCCATTTGCTTGATGTTTAAGGCCATTGATGCGCGAAACGCATTTCGCACACGAACTTCATAGCAAACTCGACACCTAAGGTCTTGCATCGCGTGTGGGGCGATGCAAAAACGGTGACGTGATCCCAGCATGTCACCATCGGGTCTGTTTCCTGCACTCCCTCCAAGAAGGGAATCGGACCCTCGAAGCCCCGGCAACCAGTCCCCGGTTGTCGGGGCTTCATTCTTTTTGTCGCGCACAACGTGCAACGGCATGCGAATTGTCGTGGCAGGCCAACAATTTGTGATCGCGGGCCAAAGGTGTAAAGCGCAGCCGATGCGCGTTATGGCGCGCGGTAATGTGAAAAAAACATTCGCATAGCCGAACCGTTTTTCTGCACTTCCCGCTGGGCTTGGCCCGGCGCGGATCGTTATTGCTCTTTGTTGGGGAGAAACCAATGCATCGTCGTGAAAACAAGAATCTTCCATACAAGAAGATGGCCTGGGCTGTTACGTTGGCCCTTGGCCTGGGAGGCGGCGCCGTGCTGGCGCAAAGCACGTCGGGTTCCATCTACGGCACGGCCGATCCGAGCGCGCAGGTATCGGTGATCAACGAAGGCAGCGGCGCCTCGCGCAGCATGACGGTGGGCGCGGATGGCCGTTATCAGTTCACCTCGCTGTTGCCCGGCAAGTACCAGGTGAACCTGGTGGAAAACGGCAAGACCAGCAGCCAGGAAGTCACCGTGCTCGCCGGCCAGGGCGCCAACGTGAATTTGGCCACGACAGCGGCGAAGAACCTCAGCACGATCAGCGTCACGGCCAACTCCACGGCGTCCGTCGACGTGTCGTCGGTGCAGACCAACACGGTGATCACCGCCGAGCAGATGAAGACGCTGCCGATCGAGAAGAACGTGACGGCCGTTGCGTTGCTCACGCCAGGTGCGGTGAAGGGTGACTCCTATTTCGGCAACCTCGCTTCATTCGGCGGATCGTCGGTCGCGGAAAACGCTTACTACGTCAACGGCTTCAACGTCACCAACCAGTTCGATTCGCTGAGCTTCTCGCAGGTGCCGTTCGAAGCGATCGACCAGGAATCGGTGCAGGACGGCGGCTATGGTGCGGAATACGGCAACGCCACCGGCGGCGTGATTTCGGTGAACACCAAGCGCGGCACCAATGAATGGAAAGGCGGCGTGGACATCACCTGGAACCCCGCCGAAACCATGGCCAGCGAGCCGAACACGTATTTGAACAACGGCAACATGTCGTACTCGGCGCGCGGCAACAAGAACGCGTCGGTCGGCAACAACAGCAGCTGGAACCCGATCGATTTCACCTCGCGCTGGAATGCGTGGGTGGGCGGCCCGCTGATCAAGGACAAGCTCTTCATGTTCGCCCTGGTCAGCCAGACCAAGACCGAATCGGACTACTACAACCCGATCACCCAGGCAGGCAGCGGCGGTTACCAGCAGCAGACCGAGAAAGACCCGTACTGGCTGTTGAAGCTGGACTGGAACATCAACGACAGCAACATCCTCGAGTACACCGGCTTCAACGATACGCGTCACTACAGCACGGACGTCTATTACTCGGGCTTCACCGCCGACAACACGCCCTACCACTACGATTACCAGGGTCGGGTGACCACCAAGTACGGCGGCCAGAACAACATCCTCAAGTACACCAGCTACATCACCGACGACTTCACGCTCACCGCGCAGTACGGCGAGAATCGCAACAAGCGCTACAACACGGCAGTGGCAGCGGATGGCACGGTGGAGAGCTACGATGGCCTGATCACCAACGAAGCCTCGGGCTGCCCGACGATTGTCGATGACCGCAATCCGGTGCTGGCCGGCACGGTTTCCCCGTACACCCATTGCAACTTCGTGCCGGGCGGCTTCCTGACCGCGTACAACAGCGAAGACACCCGCAAGTCGTTCCGCCTCGATCTGGAATGGAAGATCGGCGATCACGACATTACGGGTGGCTGGACGCGTGACGTCACTACGTCGATGTATGGCCAGGCTTATGAAGGCGGCGCATTGTGGGAATACTTGCCGGACAGCTCCACCTCGGGCGCTGCGGCCAGCGAGAACTACGTCGAAAAGGTCGTCTTCAACACCGGCGCAAAGGTCAGCGTGACCCAACGCGCCGAGTACCTGCAGGACAACTGGCATGTCACGGATAACTTCCTGGCGCGCATCGGCGTGCGCAACGATCAGTTCAACAACAAGAACGCGCTCGGCCAGACCTTCGTGCGGCAGGATCACAACCTGCAGCCGCGCCTGGGTTTTGCCTGGGACGTGCATGGCGATTCGTCGCTGAAGGTGTACGGCAGTGCCGGCGATTACTCGCTGCCGATCGATGCGGGCGTCGCCGTTCGCGGCGCTGCGGCGTCGGTCTACAGCTATCAGGCTTTCAGCTACACCGGCGTGAACGCCAGCACCGGCGCGCCGACCGGCCTGACCGCGCTTGGCCCGGTGGAGTACGCCAATGCCGAAAGCGGCGTGGCGCCGGCGGCTTCCTCGTATGCGCCGCAAGGCCTGAAGCCGTTCAAGCAGCGCGAGTTCATTCTCGGTGCGCAGCAGCAGTGGAACGACTGGACATTGGGCATCAAGGGCATCGTGCGCCACGTGCTCACCGGTCTGGATGACGAGTGTGATTTCCGCCCGATCGCCAAGTACGCCGATTCGGTCTACGGCTTCGACTACTCCACCACCTCGCTCAGTCCCGCGTTGAACAGCGGTGGTGCCGTGGCATCCACGCTCAACGGCTGCTTCATCAACAATCCGGGCAGCGGCGCCACGCTGTATCTGCCGCTGGATCCGAACAACCCGAGCAAGCTGTACAAGGTGGTATTGAGCGGCAACGACATCGGCGAGCCAGCTTACAAGCGCAATTACTATGCGCTTGAACTGACCGCCGAGCGCAACTTCAACAACAAGTACTACCTCAATGTGTCGTATACATTTGCCCGCTCCTACGGCAATACCGAGGGCCTGGTCGACTCCAATATCGGCCAGGCGGATACCGGCACCTCGGAGTTGTTCGACTATCCGGAGCTGATGCTCGGCAACAACGGCAACCAGACCAACGACCATCGCCACACGTTGAAGGCTTACGGCGCCTGGCGCATCACCGATCAGTGGCAGGTTGGCGCCAACCTGATCGGCCAGACCGGCCGTCCGGAGAACTGCTACGGTGATGCGCCGATCGATGCGGAAATCAACGGTTACGGCTCCACCGGCGGTTCGCCGTATCTGTATTGCTACATCGACGGCGTGGGCACGTACGTCTCGCGCGGTTCGGCCGGCACGACGCCGACGTTGTGGCAGCTGGATCTGAGCGGTTCGTATCACCCGCATTGGATGAAAGGCCTGACCTTGCGCGCGACGGTGTTCAACGTGTTCAACAAGCACACGGTGCTGTCAGTGAACGAAAACCAGAACGCCAACAGTGGAGCGTCGCTGTACACCACCACGACGTATCTGACGGCGACCGGTTATCAGACGCCGCGGTATCTGCAGTTGAATGCGGAGTATGACTTCTGATGGGGTTTGCGCCCTCCCCTGTTGTTTACGGGGGAGGGATATCGCGCAATGCGTAGGTTGGGTTAGCGCGGCGTAACCCAACACAGTCGAAGCCATCTGATTACACACATCTCGCATTGGTTGGCTACGTGGGTGTGGACGTTGGTGCGATGATGTGTGATATAGCGCCAGGGTGCCGCCTGCGCGGCGGGCGTTTCGACTGCCTGTCGGCAGCCGAGTCACTTTTCTTTGCTGGCCCAAAGAAAAGTAACCCAAAGAAATGGCCTGAAAGGCTCTTGGCTTAGAAAGTTACAAGCCCGAACGTTTATCGCCAGAGAGATAAATTGCCACCTCAGGTTCTACGTCCCGGCTATACCGCAACGCGCCGGAGCGCTGAGGCAAGTACAAAAAGCGTGTTGCCGCATCCCACGTTACGCGTCAGCCAGAACTGCTTTTGATCCATCTGTGCCGCAACGCCACGACGCATTGCGGTATAGCGGGAACGCAGAACCTGGGATGTAAATCCTTGACCTGGCCTCGAACGTTCCGGCTTGTAACCCACATAGCGCCATGAGCTCTTGAGGCCATTTCTTTGGGTTGGCGGAGTCAATCTAGAAGTGCATCATCAATTTGATCCGCCAGATCGTTTCGCCCCAGTGCGCGCATGAACATTTCAGCGGGGCAGTGGTAATCCAGGGTCGCTCGTGGGCGAAGATTCAAACGGCGCGCGATCGCATCCAATTGGCGCTGGGTGTAAAGCGAAAGATCTTCGCCTTTGGGTAGATACTGGCGTAGCAAACCGTTGGTGTTTTCGCAGATGCCACGCTGCCAAGGGCTATGAGGATCGGCGAAGTAGATCGCTAGCCCCGTTCGGCGTGACAGCGTCTTATGCAACGCCATTTCTTTGCCTTGATCATAAGTCAGTGTTCGGCGCATCGACGCGGGAAGCGGCGCGAAGGCGCGGCTAAATCCCTCTAGCGCTTCCTGGGCCGAACTGCCGCGCAATTTGACCAACTTCAAAAACAGGGTCTGGCGATCCACCAGTACACCGACCGGCGCCGTGCTGCGTGTGCCTTTGATCAGGTCACCTTCCCAATGCCCTGGCAACAGCCGTTCATTCGCTTCCGGTGGCCGGTCATGGATGCTGGGCAAATCGGGCATGCGGCCACGCCGATCGGCGCCCTGACCACGAGGACGACGGGCGCATTTGTGTTGCCGCAGCAACGCCACCAGCGCTTGCCGCAGCTGCCCGCGTGGTGCGGCATAGATAGCGGTGTAGATCGTCTCGTGGGACACGTGCCAAGCCGGTTGGTCAGGGTGCTGACGATGCAGTGTGCGGCTGATCTGTTGCGGGGACCAGCCCTTGGTCAGCAAACGTTGCACGTGCCGCCACAGGCGTGAGGTCGGTAGCAATTTACGTGGGCGGCGCGCTTTACGGCGTAGTCGCGCGGCGCGTTGCCCGGCTCGCTGAGCATCGTAGGCTAACCGTGGGCGCCCCATGAAAGGGCGCTCTGTGGGCTCACGATGACCGTTGCGAGCTAGCTCTCGTGAAATGGTGCTGGGTGAACGACCGAGCCACGCCGCCAACTGCCGGGCACTCTCTCCGCGTGCTTTGCCCACCATGATCGCGCCGCGTTCTTCGGCACTTAAATGACGGTAATTCCCTGCCATGCAGCACCTCGATTGGGGGTGTTGCACTTAAGTCTAGAGACCGCC
>NZ_DATEJY010000179.1:0-5019 GCF_035277725.1 Dyella sp.
CACGCCGAACGGTCAGCGGCCGACCATTCTGTATAGCTATGGCGGCTACGACATTCCGATCACGCCTCATTTCATCGGGCCGGAACTGGCGTGGCTGGAACGTGGCGGCGTACTCGCATTCGCCAATATCCGTGGCGGCAATGAATACGGCCAGGATTGGCATGCGCAGGGACAGAAGCTGCACAAGCAAAACGTGTTCGATGATTTTCACGCGGCGGCACTGGCGTTGTTCGACACGCATTGGACCGATCGCCAGCATCTGGGCATTCTCGGCGAGAGCAACGGCGGCCTGCTGATGGGTGCATCGCTGGTGCAACATCCAGACGATTACCGCGCCGTCGTAGCAATGGTCGGCATCTACGACGTGATTCGCCACGAAACCAACTTCACCAACGGTGCTTACAACGTGAGCGAGTTCGGCACGGTGAGCGATCCGGCGCAATTCAAGGCCACGCTGGCGTATTCGCCGTTACAGAATGTGAAGCCGCATACGGCGTATCCGGCAGTGTTGATGACGACGGGCGCGAACGATCCGCGGGTGGCGCCGTGGCAGTCGCGCAAGTTCACCGCAGCCCTGCAAAGCACCACCACGTCGGATCAGCCGATCCTGTTACTGACCCGCATGAATGCGGGGCATGGGATTGGTGCGCCGTTTAGCCAGCGCGTTGGCAACACGGCGATCATGTTGACGTTCTTCGCGCAGGAGTTGGGGTTGCCTGCGCATTGATGCCCAATTCAAACGCATGAAGTTTGCTACCTGCGTGATGCGCTCCCTCCCCTGCGACAGCAGGGGAGGGTTGGGGTGGGGTTGCCTGGGCTTTAGCGCGCAGCCAATGTCGCTGAAATATGTCTTGCGCAGAGGTTTGGGTCGCGCCGCTCGCTCCTAACCCCAATGCTCCGAACTTAAGGTTCTTCCAGTCGCTACAGAACCCAAACCCGTCATTCCAGCGAAAGCTGGAATGACGAACAAGAGTTTCCAGCGGTTGAAAATCCTTAAGTTCGGAGCATTGACCCTAACTCTCCCCTGCAAGCAGGGGAGGGAGCCATCTTTCGCGCTGATCGAGATGCACGCTTGCGTAAGCGCCATGCGGGACGAACTCTTTTCGCTACGACATCGGAGCGGCTGCTACGATTCCGCGTTGGTTCCCATTGTTATGATCTCCCATGTCCTTGCTCCCCGCCGTCGAAAACGAAACCGCCGCCAACCCCGTCTACAGCATCATCTGGCTGCACGGCCTGGGCGCGGATGGCCATGACTTTGCGCCGCTCGTGCCGGAGCTGGTCTCGCCCGAATGGCCGGCGTTACGCTTCGTTTTCCCGCATGCGCCAGTGCGGTCGGTGACGATCAACAACGGCATGGCGATGCGCGCGTGGTACGACATCTACAGCTTTGAGCCCGGCGCGCGGCAGGATGAAACGGGCACGCGCGAAGCCATCAAGCAGGTGGAGGCGCTGATCGCTCGCGAGCATCAGCGCGGTGTGCCGAGCGAACGCATTCTGCTGGCGGGCTTTTCACAGGGTGGTGCGATTGCCTTGGCGGCCGGCTTGCGTCATGCGCAGAAGCTGGCTGGCATCGTGGCGCTGTCCACCTATCTGACGATCGCCCGTACGTTGGCGGGCGAACGTAGTGCCGCCAATGCCCAGGTGCCGATTTTCTGGGGGCATGGCACGTTCGATCCGGTGGTGGTGCTGCAGCGGGGCATCGACTCACGTGCCGCACTGGAAACGCTGGGTTATCACGTGGACTGGCATACCTACCCGATGCCGCATTCGGTGCATCCGCAAGAGATTGCCGACCTGCGCCGCTGGATCGGCGAACGCCTGCGCTGAAAAACCACGAGCCATGCGGGCATACTGCGCGCATGCCGGGGAATGCCAACAAACCTTCTTCACAGCCGCACAGCCCGCTGCCGGACTTCTGCAGCCTGCCGGTGATTTCGGCGCTGCTGGTGGTGGGCGCGCTGTGCGTAACGCTGGCATGGCTGGCGCCGCAGAGCACTCGCGGCTGGCGTGGCTACAGCGTGGGCATGCTGTTCGTGGAATGGGTAGGCATGGTGATCGGCGTGGCGCTGTGCAAGCTGCGTCCCTGGCTGCTGCGTTTGCCCGGGTTGCTGCCGTATGCGGGCGTGTGGCTGGTGATGGTGTTGATCGTGGTGCTGGGCAGCGTGATGGCGCAGTGGATGGATACGATGCTGGAGATGCAGTTGATTCCAGCCGGCTCCAGCACATTCGTGCGCGATAACGGCTTGATCGCCGCCCTGCTCGGCGCCGCCATGCTGCGCTATTTCTATGTGCTGGCCGAATGGCAGGCGCGGCTCGCAGCAGTCGCGCATGCCCGGGTCGAGGCCTTGCAGGCACGCATTCGTCCGCACTTTCTGTTCAACAGCATGAACACGGTAGCGGCGCTGGTGCGCGTGGATCCGGAAGCGGCCGAACGCACGGTGGAAGATCTTTCCGAGCTGTTCCGCGCCGCGTTGGGCCAGGACGATACGCACAGCGGCACATTGGGTGAAGAGCTGCACCTGGTCGATCGTTATCTCGACATCGAACAACTGCGCCTGGGCGAGCGTTTGCACGTGCGGCGCGAACTGGATGACCTCCCGCTGGATGCGTCGATGCCGGTGCTGTTGCTGCAACCCCTGGTGGAGAACGCGGTGCGCCACGGCGTGCAGCCGCTGCGTGAAGGTGGCGAGATCGTGCTGCGCGGTGTGCGCGAGGGCGCGACGATGCGGATCGAGATCGACAATCCGCTCGCCGAAACGCCGAGCGTTGGCGGCAGTGGACACGGTCTCAACAACGTACGCCAGCGCGTGGCTTATCATTTCGGGCCACGGGCGGGCCTGGAAGCGGGACCACAGGGGAATCGTTTCATCGTGACATTGCTGCTGCCGATTGAGATGCGTCATGCGCGTACTGATCGTTGACGACGAACCACTCGCGCGCGCGCGCATGGACTCGCTGCTGAAAGAGTGCACGGACGTGGATGTGGTCGGCAGTGTGGCCGACGGCGAAGCCGCGTTGGCGGCGATTTCCGAAAAGCAGCCGGACCTGCTGCTGCTCGACATCAACATGCCGGGTCTGGACGGCAAGGCGCTGGCCGCGCGGCTGGCCAACCGCACGCGTCCGCAGGTAGTGTTCTGCACCGCTTACGAAGAACATGCCGTGCATGCGTTCGAATTGGGCGCCGCCGATTATTTGCTCAAGCCCGTGCGGGTGGAGCGACTGCGCGATGCTCTTCGGCGCGTGCGCCAGCGGCTCGAAGCGCAACCGCGCGAGCCGGTGGGCTGGCTGCATGCGCGGGTGCGTGGCGAACCGATTCGCATCGCGCTGGATGATGTGATCTGCCTGGTGGCGGAAGAGAAATACGTGGTGGCGCATCGGGCGGGCGATCAGCTGTTGCTGGATGATTCGCTGCGCCAGCTTGAGGAAACGTATCCGGAGCATCTGATCCGCCTGCACCGCAATTGCCTGGTGCCGGCCAATCGCCTGGTCGGGCTGAAGACACTGGCTGATGGCCGCGTGCTGGCGCGGTTGGCTGGTACCGACTTCAGTCCAGAAGTGAGCCGCCGCAATCTGCCCACGCTGCGCAAGCTGCTGCGCGTGGGTTGAAGGTGTGGGGTGGGTAGGCTGGGATGGCAATCCCAGCTTTCATTGGCACGGTAATGCCTGGATTGCATCCCAGCCTACGATTTATGCCGGCCTGCGCGGTTGCTGCGCGTGAGATGACGAGTGCGCGACAATGATGCCTGCCACCGTTTCCGGAGCCGTCATGTCGCCTTCCCTGCTACGCATCGCCACCCGCAAGAGTGCGCTCGCCCTGTGGCAAGCCGAGCACGTGGCAAGCCTGTTGCGCGCGGCACATCCGGGACTGCGCGTGGAACTGGTTCCGCTGAGCACGCGCGGTGATGAAATCCTGGACAAGCCGCTGGCGACGATCGGCGGCAAGGGCTTGTTCCTCAAGGAACTGGAAGTGGCGATGCTGGAAGGCCGCGCGGATCTCGCCGTGCATTCGCTGAAAGATGTGCCGGCGGAACTGGAACCCGGCTTCACCCTGCCCGCCATCCTGCCGCGCGCGGACGCGGCGGACGCTTTCGTCAGCAACCACTACGCGGACGTCACCGCACTGCCAGTTGGCGCGCGCGTCGGCACTTCATCCTTGCGTCGCCAAGCGCAGTTGCGCGCGGTGCGACCCGACCTGGAACTGCTCGATCTGCGCGGCAACGTCGGTACGCGGGTGCAGAAACTGGATGCAGGTCATTACGACGCGATCATTCTCGCCTGCGCCGGTTTGGAACGACTGGGCATGCACGATCGCATCCGCAGCCGCATGGGCGCACCCAGCTGGCTGCCCGCGCCCGGACAGGCAGCGATAGCGATCGAAGCGCGCGCGGACCAGCCCGATGTACTCGAAACGCTTGCAGTGCTGGACGATGCCGACACGCGATTGGCGGTCACCGCCGAGCGCGCGATGAATCAGGCATTGGGCGGAAGCTGCACGGTGCCGGTGGGTGCGTGGTGCACGGTGACTGAACACGGTTTGCACTTGCGCGGCATGGTGGGAGATGTGTCGAGCGGACGGTTGTTGTTGGCGGAGGCCAACGCAAGCAGCGCCGCTGCGGTGGAGCTTGGCAATGACGTGGCACAAGCGTTATTCGCGCAAGGCGCGCGCGCTTTTCTTGGCCTATAAAAAAGCGGGCCAGTTTGTTGGCCCGCTTTTTCACGCATGCAAGGATTCAGAAGTCGAACTTCTGATTGTATCGAAGGTAAACAAACCGCCCGTAATCGTAGGATGGGTTGTATACGAAGCCGCTGTTGCCGATCGTGTTGCTAGTAGCGTTGTAGAAGAGCGGTCCAACGCGATCAAAGATATTGTTGACGCCTAGTCTTACTGTGTCATAAAAATCAATGTAATATGTGTATAACTTGATGCCATGGGTGAGATGCGATGAGGACGGTGTCAAACCGCTTCGAGAAGTATCTGGAGTACTTGGCGGAAGGACTGGGTCATGCTGATCGCCA
>NZ_DATEJY010000180.1:0-9581 GCF_035277725.1 Dyella sp.
CGCGACAACCGCACCAATGTCGCGATCGTGCTGCTCGCCATCGCCGCACCGGCCAGCTGGATGCTGCGCAGCTGGGTGGTGGGTGCGCCGCCGGTCAACGAATTCGTCGGCCCGCCGATTTCCGATTACGTGCTCTACAACTCCACCGTATGGAGCTACGGCGTCGACGGCCTGCTGAGCTTCACCATGACCGCACCGCGCATGGACCGCCGCGGTGGCGACGAATCGCTTTACATCAATGCGCCGGTGTTCGAGATCGCCTCGAAAAACCCCGGCGTGCCGAACTGGCATGGCAACGCGCCGTTCGGCTGGGTCAACAAGGGCGGCACGGAAATGCGGCTGGATGGCACGGTTTACATGCAGCGCCCTGCCTACGCCCAAGGTCCCATGGCAACATTATGTACCTCCAATGTCACCGGCTGGCCGAAAGAAAACCGCATGCAAACCGCGGATCCGGCCACCATGACGCAGGGCGCAAGCGTAATGAACGGTGTCGGCATGCGTGCCAACCTCAACGATAACCATCTGGAGTTGCTCCATGACGTGCACGGCCTGCTGTACTCAAGCCAGAACAACGCTACGGCTAAGCCTGTTGATTGCAGGACTCTTGTCGCTGCAGCCGGCACTGGCAAAGCAGGATGATCGCAACCAGCCGATCCACGTCGTGCATGCCGAAAGCTTCGACGGCTACAACCAGCCCAATACCGTCAGCACCTTCACCGGCAACGTGCTGATCACGCAAGGCACGATGAAGCTGACCGGCGAGGTCGCCAAGATCTACACCGCCAAGGAAGACACCTCCGTCGATCACATCATCGTGACCGGCACGCCGCAAAAGCGTCCGCACATCGAACAGATTGACGACAACGGCAACCTGATGACCGGTGATGCCGACCGGCTGGATTACGACAACGTCAAAGGCATTGCGGTGCTCACCGGCAACGCGTACGTGCATCAGCAGAACAAGGGCGATGCACGCGGCGCCAAGCTCACCTACAACACGCAGACCAGCTACATGGTCGGCGAGAGCGGCGGTGGCGGACAGGTCACCATGACCTTCCTGCCCAAGCAAAAACCACTGCCTCCGCCGAAGCACGGCGCTGCGCCGGCAACGCCGCCCACCCCCGCAAAACCGGCAACCAAATCGAACGCAGCCAAGCCGGCCGCGTCATCCAGTACCAGCGCGCCGGCGTCCGCCAGCAGCGCCTCCAAGGAATAACCGTTACATGCTGTCCGCAGAAGGCCTGCAAAAAAGTTTCCGCGCGCGCCAAGTGGTGCGCGACTTCGCATTCTCCATCCGCCAGGGTGAAGTGGTCGGCCTGCTCGGCCCAAACGGCGCCGGCAAAACCACCTGCTTTTACATGATCGTGGGACTGATCGAAGCCGACGCCGGCACGATCAAACTCGACAAGCAGGACATCACCGGCCTGCCCATGCATTCGCGCGCCAAGCTCGGCATTGGCTATCTGCCGCAGGAAGCTTCGGTGTTCCGCCGCCTCAGTGTGGCCGACAACATCATGGCCGTGTTGGAATTGCGTGAAGGCCTGGATCAGCGCAAGCGTGACGCCGAACTGGAAAGCCTGCTGGATGAGCTGAAAATCGCTCATATCGCCGGCCAGAAAGGCATCAGCCTGTCCGGTGGCGAGCGTCGCCGTGTGGAAATTGCACGTGCCCTGGCCGCACAACCGCGCTACATGCTGCTGGACGAACCGTTCGCCGGTGTGGACCCGATCTCGGTCGGCGAAATCCAGCGCATCGTGCGACACCTCAAAGAACGCGGCATCGGTGTGCTGATCACCGACCATAACGTGCGCGAAACATTGGGCATCTGCGACCGCGCGTACATCATGAACGAGGGCGAAGTGCTCTCGCGCGGTACGCCGGCGCATATCCTGGCCGACGAACGGGTGCGCGAGGTGTATCTGGGCCGCGAATTCCGGCTTTGAGCGGCACCCCAAAAAGCAGGTAATACTCCAACTTTTTTACCGGCACAAGCGTACCTTGCGCCGTTTCACATCCGCGTATAAAGCGGCATGGTACGCCCCGTGTCAACTATGGTCGGCGTTCTCGTCAAGGGTTAGGATGAGGCCAGCTAAACCCTCTTGGCAGGCATGAAACCAGGGCTACAGTTCCGTCTCAATCAACAGCTGGCTCTCACGCCACAACTGCAACAGGCCATCCGCCTGCTGCAATTGTCGCAACTGGAGCTGGCGGCCGAACTGCGCCAGCTCGCCGAGAGCAATCCTCTGCTTGAGTTCGCCGAAGACGCGACGGAAGAACAGAGCGAAACCGAGGTCGACGGCGAATACGACAACGAATTCGAATCGCTGATCTCGATGAACGGCGAGGCAGCATCCAGTAGCAGCGGCGATGCCAACGACGAAGCGCCTGAGTGGACCGAGCCGGAAATCAGCTCCGACGAGCCGATCGATTTCTCCTCCAGCAACGGCAGCGGCAACGGTTCGGGCAACCGCGACGAGGAAGGCATGGAGCCGCAGAGCGCGGCGGCCGAGTCGCTGCAGGAACACCTGCTGTGGCAGCTTAATCTCACGCCGCTGGATCCGCGCGCGAAGGCGATCGCCACAGTACTGATCGACGCGCTCAATACCGACGGATACCTCGGCGAAGGCATCGATGCGGTACTCGCCGCGCTACCTCCGCACCTCAAGGCCACCGCCGAGGAAGTGGAAGCGGTACGCCGCCAATTGCAGCATTTCGACCCTGCCGGCGTGGCCAGCATCGATCTTCCCGACTGCCTGCGCGCGCAGCTGGAACAGTTCGATCCCAGCACGCCGTTCCGCGATCTCGCCCTGCGCATCGTCGAACACGAACTGGAGCTACTGGCGCGCAACGACATGGCCAAACTGGCCCGCCGCCTGCACGCCACCGAAGACGAAACCACCGGTGCCGCCATCCTCATCCGCAGCCTTGACCCGCGCCCCGGCGCGGCGATGGACACCACGCCAGTCGAATACGTGGCGCCCGATGTCTACGCGCGCAAGGAAGGCACACGCTGGCGCGTGCTGATGAATCCGGACAGCCAGCCCAAGCTGAGCCTCAACCAGCACTACTGCGGCCTGATCGCGCGGGCACGCGGCGAAGACGCCAGCTGGATGCGCGGGCAATTGCAGGAAGCGCGCTGGCTGATTAAAAGTCTGGAATCACGTGCCGAAACACTCCTGAAGGTCGCCGAAGCGATCGTGCGAAGGCAGAGCGCCTTCCTGGATTACGGTCCGGAAGCGATGCAGCCGCTGGTGCTACGCGAAGTGGCCGAGGAGGTGGGCATGCATGAATCAACCATTTCACGCGTCACCACGCGCAAATACATCCACACGCCGCGCGGCACTTATGAGTTGAAATATTTCTTCTCCAGCGGTGTGTCCACCGAAGACGGCGGCAGCGCATCCGCCACCGCCATCCAGGCCATGCTGCGCAAGCTTGTCGACAACGAAGATCCGCGCAAGCCGCTCTCCGATCAGGCGCTCGCCGAGGAGCTGCACAACAAAGGCATCCAGGTTGCGCGACGAACGGTCGCGAAATACCGGGAAATTCTGCGCATTCCCAGTTCCAGCGAACGACAGCGCAACAGCTGACATTCCTTCGCTGCGATCAGATTCAAGGGAACTTGCAGCACGGCGGAACAATCCCATATCCATATGCAGAGTTAAGGTCTAGCTTCACGGTGCAACGATCAGCTTCACGATCCGCGCGCCGATCAACGCCGCCACTGGCGGCCAGTTCCAAGAAGGAGGCGTAGCCATGCAATTCCAACTCAGCGGTCAAAAGATCGAAGTCACCCAGGCCCTGCGCAATCACGCTGAAGCCAAGCTCGATCGATTGAACCGCCTCGACGAACGCATCGTTGGCCTGAATGTCGTGCTCTCGGTTGACAAGCTGCAGCACTGCGCAGAAGGCACGCTCAAGGTTCCAGGCAAATCGCTGCACGCCGCGGCCACCGAAAACGACATGTACGCCTCCATTGACCTGCTCTTTGACAAACTCGTTGACCAGCTTCGCCGCTACCGGGAAAAGCTGCACGACAAGCATCCGCACGAGGTGCGCGAGGCGCGGCAGTACGGGTAGTCGTATAGGCCCCTTCCCTCTATGACCCCATCCCTCCCCTACCCCACGTAGGGGAGGGAGCAAAAAGCCCGCCGCCTTCCCCAAACTGGCACAATGTTCCCCGCCGCCGCCCCCAACCTAGGCAGCCTGCGGCATAAAGGGAACCTCCTTGGACCGCCTTACCGCACGACAACTTTTCGATGACATCCACGAGCGCATGGCCTTGCGCTGGGTGGCCGGCATGCGTGGCGAAACGCGCGTGCTCGAATACGGCTCCACGCCGGCTCGCCGCCCCTCGCTGGTGGGTTATCTCAATGTGATCTATCCCAACAAGATCCAGATCGTCGGCACCGAAGAGCTGAGCTATCTGGACAGCCTGGATTCGCGTCAGCGCTGGGAAGTGATCCATAAGGCCGCCGCCACGCAACCGGTGGCCTTCATCGTCACCAAGGATCAGGGCATTCCGGCCGATCTGCGCGAAGTGGCGGAAGAGACCGACACACCTTTGTGGCTCAGCGCCAAGCGCGGCCACGAGCTCTTGACCTGGATGCAATACCACCTGGCGCGCAGCATGGCGCCGCGCCTGACCTTGCATGGTGTGCTGCTGGAAGTGTTTTCCATCGGCGTGCTGATCACCGGCGACGCCGGTTCCGGCAAGAGCGAGCTGGCGCTGGAACTGATCAGCCGCGGCCATCGGCTAGTGGCCGACGATGCGCCCGAATTCACGCTGATCGCACCCGATGTGATCGATGGTGCCTGTCCCGAACTCCTGCAGGATCTGCTCGAAGTGCGCGGACTGGGTGTGCTCAACGTGCGCGAGATGTTCGGCCACACGTCGGTGAAGCCATCCAAATACCTGCGCCTGGTGATCCATCTCAAGCCCTTGCGCGACGGCGAGAACGTCGATGCACTCACGCGCCTCACCGGCGACGTGGGCCATCGCGAAATCTTCGACGTGCAGGTGCCGATGATCACCCTGCCCGTCGCTCCCGGCCGCAACCTGGCGGTGCTGGTGGAAGCGGCGGTGCGCAGCCATATGTTGAAGAGCAAAGGCATCGATCCGGCGCAAAGCTTTATGGATCGGCAGGCCCATCAAATGCGCCGGCTTCCTCCTTGGTGACTGCATGAGCCAATACGAAGGACTGATTCCCAACGACGATCCGAACGCCATCCATCTGGTGGTGCTCACCGGCATGTCCGGCGGCGGCAAGACGGTCGCCTTGCGTGCGCTGGAAGACCTGGAGTTCTACTGCGTCGACAACCTGCCCAGCGCACTGCTGCCACAACTGGTGGAAGCGGCCACGCGCGGCGACAGCCATCGCCGCCGCATTGCTGTCGGCGTGGACGTGCGCAATCGCGACGAAGATTTCCAGTACATGCCGCAGGTGCTGTCCCAGCTGGCCGCCACCGTGCAGGTGCACCTGATCTTTATCGATTGCAACGACGAAGTACTGATCAAGCGCTATTCGGAAACGCGCCGTCGGCATCCGCTTGCATCGCGTGGCGTATCGCTCGCCGACGCCATTGCCGAAGAACGCCGGCTGCTGCGTCCATTGATGGCGATCGCCGAGCGTGTGATCGACTCCAGCAATTTGAATGTGCACCAGCTGCGCCGGTTGATTGCCACTGGCTACGCGCAGACCACTGCCGGTCTTACGCTGATGTTCCAATCCTTCGCGTTCCGCCGCGGGTTGCCGCTGGATTCGGATTTCGTATTCGACGCGCGTTGCCTGCCCAATCCGCATTGGGAGCCCACGCTGCGTCCGCTGTCCGGCAAGGACACCGCGGTGCGCGAATTCCTGGAGCACCAGCCGCTCGTCGGCGAATACGTCGACGACACCACCCGCTGGCTCGATGCATGGCTGCCCCGCTTCGAGGCGGACGACCGCAGCTACGTCACCATTTCCATCGGCTGCACCGGCGGCCGCCACCGTTCGGTGTACCTGGTCGAGAAACTCGCCGCGCACTATCGCACCATGCGCGAAGGGGTTCTCACTTTTCATCGCGAACTTGAGTGATGTTTATGTTGCCTTTCACAAACTCTAACGAAGCCACGGCATCATGACTGTCGGCGTGCTTCTGATGACCCACGAGTCGGTCGGCCAGGCGCTGGTCAAGGCGGCACGTCACGTGCTGCCGAAACTGCCGCTCAGAGTTGCCACCGTGGAAGTGCCCGCACGCGCCGACCCGGATGTGATGCGCACGCTTACTGCCAAGCATGCGCGCGAACTGGATCAAGGCGAAGGCGTGCTGGTGCTGGCCGATCTGTATGGCGCGACACCCTGCAACATCGGGTTGTCGTTGAGTGCGGTAGGCGTAAAGCTGCGCTGTGTTTCGGGATTGAACCTGCCCATGCTGCTGCGCGTACTCAACTACGCCGACAAGCCGCTGGACGAACTTGCGGAAATCGCGGCCAGCGGCGGTCGCGGGGGAATCTTCATCGACCATGCTTGAAAAAGAAATCGTCGTCTCCAACAAACTGGGCTTGCATGCCCGCGCATCGGCGAAACTGGTGCAACTCGTGCAAAGTTTCAAATCCACTGTGTGGCTGATCAGCAAAGGACGCGAAGTGAATGCGCAGAGCATCATGGGCGTGATGATGCTGGCCGCGGGCATCGGTACGCCGCTGGTCGTTCGTGCCGATGGGCCGGATGAATCGGCGGCACTCAGCGCGGTGATCGAGCTGTTCGAACGCAAATTCGACGAAGGGGCGTGAATGAGCCAAGGCACGGGAAACAAGGAACGGACCACATCGCTGGCGCAGCGTGCTGCACGCTTGCGCGGTGCTGACGTTCCCCATTCCCTGCTTGCTGTCCTGCGCATCGCCACGGGGAGACGCGCATGAGGCAAATCCTCGCCGGCACCATGGCCTCGCGCGGCATGACCCTGGGACGCGCACGCCTCGTGCAACCCAGCCGGTATCTGGTCGATACGCGCCCGCTCGCCGAAGAAGAAATTCCCTCCGAGCTGGAACGCCTGCACGCCGCACTGGATACCGCGCGGCAAGAGCTGCACGAGCTGCGCGGGAAATTGCACGGCGCCCTGGCGCGCGAAGTCAACGAATTCATCGACGCGCATAGCCTGTTGCTGGATGACGCGGAACTGATCCGTGGCCTGGACGAAATGATCACCATCGGCCGCTACCGCGCGGGCGCCGCGTTGAAGAAACAGCGCGACCGCCTGGCCGGCGTTTTCGGCGCCATGGACGATCCGTATCTGCGCAGCCGCATGGAAGACGTCGATCAAGTCATCGGCCGCGTCATCTCCGCACTACAACGTCAAACCAGCGCGGAAGAACGCAAGCTCGCCGCGCGCGTTGGTGAAATTCTGGTAGCCGACACCATTGCGCCCGCCGACATGGCGCACCTGGCCGGCAACGGCCTGCTCGGCGTCATCACCAGTTCCGGCAGCCCCTATTCGCACAGCGCCATTCTCGCGCGCAGCCTCAACCTGCCAATGCTGGTGGGCACGCGCGATGCACTCTCCACCATTCACGACGACGACCTGATCCTGCTCGACACCGAGCGCGGTGAAGCAGTGGTGCACCCGACCGCGCAAGATCTGGCCCGCTATCGCGCGTGGCAGCGCGAAGCGGCACAGGAAGGCCGCCGGCTCGCCAGCTTGGCCAACGCACCCACGCGCACACGCGACGGCGTCGACGTGCGTCTGCTTGCCAATGCCGAATCCCCCAGTGACGTGGCGCTTGCACGCGCACGTGGTGCGGACGGCGTCGGCCTGTACCGCACCGAATTCCTGTTCCTGCGCCACAAGGGTCTACCCTCCGAAGACGAACAGTTCAACGCTTATCGCGACGTTGTGATGGGGATGGGCGGCGCTCCCGTCACCATCCGCACGCTCGACCTCGGTGCCGACAAGGCCGACGCTGCAGGCCTGGTGATTCGCGGCGAGGAAAACCCCGCGCTCGGTGTACGCGGAGTGCGTCTCTCGCTGCGCCATCCGGCCGTATTCACCACGCAGATCCGCGCCATCCTGCGCGCCGCCTGCTACGGCCCGGTGCGCGTGCTGGTGCCGATGGTCACGCAGCCCGACGAACTGATCGCCGTGCGTACATTGTTCAAGCTGGCGCGACAGGATCTGAAACGCGAGAACATCGATCTGCCGGAAAAACTTCCGCTGGGCGCGATGATCGAAGTGCCCGCCGCCGCCATCAATGTTCGTTCCCTGCTCGAACACGCCGACTTCCTCGCCATCGGCACCAATGATTTGGCGCAATACGTGCTCGCCGCCGACCGCGGCAACGACGCATTGGAAAACATCTACAACCCGCTGCAGCCCGCGCTGCTGCGCCTGATTTCGCACGTCATCTCCGCCGGCCGCCGCGCCGGCAAGCCAGTGAGCCTGTGCGGCGAAATCGGCGGCGACGTCAACTTCACCGCCCTGCTGCTCGCGCTTGGCCTGTGCGAATTCAGCATGCACCCCAGCCGCATCCTGCATGTGCGTGACCGCCTTGCCACGCTCGATCACAACAGACTCCGCAGCTTTGCGCCGCGCCTGATTCGCGCGTGCACGCACGAGGAAGCCGAAGCCTTGCTGGCGAGCATGATGGATGCGGCTTCCTGCGGCGGCGCAGAGACGCCTTGAATCGTCGCCGGGACAATGGCATCCCGGCATTGATCAGAACGCGCCCCTACCTTCATCGCTTCGTCCATGCGTACCTGCTCCCGCGCATCGCCTTGATGTTCGCGAAGATCTGCTCCCTGCCCTGCTCGCTGAGGAGGAGCCGGACACGGCAAACATCAAGCTTCCCAGACCAAGTTAAATCACACCAGCAAAGCAGGTGGTGATTTAACTGACAAGCTTGCGACGAAAGGGAGCTCATCAACGCCGCCTGCCTGTTCATTTAACGATAACCAGCAACAGCTGATACAGCATGCTCTGTACGCCGCTGCTGTAACGTTCGACGTTCGGCTCATTCAAGGACGCTGCCCATGTACAAGATTGCCCTTGCCGCTGCGACGGATATCGATGGCATCACGGCCCTGTTGCAGGCCAACTCCCCAGCCCGAGGCGGCTCATTGACCGGGGATTTTCCGCGCGATCAAGTCGCGAAGATGACGCTTGCCGGTGCGCCAGTAATCGTTGCGTATCGCGATGATCACGTGGTCGGCGTCCTGTTCAGTTCGGCGAAGGACAACCCATCATCGCCACCATCCGTCCGCGCGATGCTGGCGGCGTGGCCAGGTGCAGCTGACGCCTATGTGTATGGCCCGGCGTGCATTGCCGCCAGCGAACGCGGAAGAGGTCTCCTGCCCAAGCTGTATGCGGCGCTTCAGCAGCACCATCCCGGCCGGGAAGCGATCCTTTTTATTCGCCGCGACAACACGGCTTCGCTGCGAGCCCATGAACGTCTTGGCATGCGCGAGGTGGCGGGCTTCGTTCTGGACGGCGCGGCTTACGCTGTACTCAGCGACAGAAAGGACTAGAACGCATGCTGGACCTCAACGACTTGTACTATTTCGCAACCTTGGCGGAGCGTGGCAGCTTTACGGCGGCCGCAG
>NZ_DATEJY010000181.1:0-3341 GCF_035277725.1 Dyella sp.
CGATGGGGTGACGTCCAGAAGGCCCGCAGGCTGCGCCGCGCGGCTTGAACAGACGGCCAGTCTGCCCTGCGCCACGCAACACACCCTGCGGGCCTTCTGGACGTCATGCCGGGTGCATGGAATAGATCAGAGCATCCCTAGCCCAGGAAATACCGCATGCCATCTCCCGCTTCACCGCAACCTGTTGCGCTTATCACCGGCGCCGCCAAGCGCGTAGGCGCCGTGATAGCGCATACGCTGCATGCCGCCGGCTATGACCTCGTCCTGCATTGCCGACGTTCCACTACGGAAGCCGATGCGCTCGCCGCCGAACTCTGCGCACAACGCGCAAACAGCGCGCTTGTTCTACAAGCTGATCTGGCGGACTTGCCCGCGTTGCCAACGCTGATCGATGCGACGCTTTCGCACTACGGCCGGCTCGATGCATTGATCAACAACGCCTCGGCGTTCTATCCCACACCGCTGGAAACGGCTACGCCCGCGCAATGGAACGAGCTGTTCGCTTCCAACGCGCAAGCGCCGTTCTTTCTGGCCCAGGCCGCATTGCCGGCACTGCGTGCGGCACGCGGCGCCATGGTGAATCTGGTGGATATCTATGCCGAGCGTGCGCTTGCGCAGCATCCGATCTACGTGATGGCAAAGGCCGCGCTCGGCGCCATGACGCGCTGCCTGGCGCTGGATCTTGGGCCCGACGTACGCGTCAACGGCGTAGCACCGGGCGCCGTGATGTGGCCGAGCGATGGCAAGCCCTATGCCGAGCAAGCGGCAATGCTGGCACGCACGCCGCTCCAGCGCGCCGGGTCGCCGGAAGATGTGGCAAGCACCGTGTTGTGGCTGCTGCGTGATGCACCGTTCGTGACAGGACAAATCATTCGCGTCGATGGTGGCCGCAGCATCACCATCTGAGCTTCTCCCATCAATGCCTATAGAAGCTGGATTCGGCCATCACGGGGTGGCGCAATGGGTGAATCGACGCGCTGTCGCACGCGGAGCAACATCCCATGCAACGCAAGAGCAGACGTTGTCAGCCCTTGGCAGCTGAGCCATGCATCAGCGTGCTTACAGCTCAACCACCACCAAAGGCTCGCTGTCTACGGGAAAGCTCGCCCACAACTCACGCATCGTTTTTCCGCCGACGGGATGGCGAAGATCCGGCGCGATGTCGACGATGGGTTTCAGCACAAAGGCGTGTTTCAGTTCCTTGCGCGGAATATCGAGATGCCCCGGCCCCTGTGCGACCAGATCGTCATACAGCACGATATCCACATCAAGCGTGCGATCGGCGTAACGCGGCACGTCGCGGCGACGGCCGTGGCGATCTTCCAGGGCATGCAGCCAGTCGTTGAGTTCAGTGGGCGACAGATCCGTATCGAGCCCGACGGCCAGGTTCACAAAATCCGCGCCATCGAAACCCACCGCGGCGCTGCGATAGGCGGGCGATACGTCAATTTCGCCGAAACGCGCACGCAATTCCTCGATGGCGATCGGCAGATAACGGTGCGGCTCCTGATTGGAGCCCAGGCTCAAATAAACGCGCGCCATGTCAGCCGGTTCGCTTGCCGCGCTCGATGCACACGCCGACGGCTTTCGCGCCACGCACCGCGCCCGGTTTGGAGAGCTTCAGGCGCACCCACGCCACGCCGAATTCGTCGCGGATGATCGCGGCGCAACGTTCGGCCAGCGTTTCCACCAGACCGAAGCTCGATTCGCTCACATACGCGATCAGACGCTTGGACACGTCCTTGTAGTTGAGCGTGTCGGCGATGTTGTCGGACGCGGCGGGAACGGTGTTGTCGAACGCCATCTCGATATCGAACGACAAGGTCTGACGCACGCGCCGCTCCCAGTCGTAAATGCCGATGACGGTGTCGATGCGCAGGTCTTCAATAAAAACGATATCCATGCGTGCAAGCGTGCTGGGTACGGGCGATAGGATCAAGCGGCGGGCGGCAAGGTTTGCAGGTCCCAGCGCGGAAACACTTGCACCGATTCGTCCTGATGCTGCCCGTGAGCCAGACGAATGGCGCCGGCCAGGGCGATCATCGCGCCGTTGTCGGTACAGAACTGCAGGCGCGGGAAATAGGTTTTGAAACCGTCCTTGGCGCCGGCCGCGGCCAGTTCTTCGCGCAAACGGCGGTTGGCGCCGACGCCACCGGCGATCACCAGCCGCTTCGTGCCGGTTTCCGCGAGTGCACGGCGGCATTTGATCAACAACGTATCGACGATGGCTTCTTCGAAAGCGCGAGCGATGTCGGCACGGGTCTGCTCGCTCTGGCCGGATTGCTGCCAGGCCAGCAGCACTTGGGTCTTCAGGCCGGAGAAACTGAAATCGAGCCCCGGGCGATCGGTCATCGGGCGCGAAAAACGGAACGCACCCGCGCGTCCCTGTGCCGCCAGGGCGGCCAGCGCCGGGCCGCCGGGGTACGGCAAGCCCATCAGCTTGGCGGTCTTGTCGAAGGCTTCGCCGGCAGCATCGTCCAGGGTGTCGCCGAGGATGCGGTATTGGCCGATGGTCTCCACTTCCACCAGCATGGAGTGCCCGCCGGACACCAGCAGGGCCACGAACGGCGGCTCCGGCGGATCGTCCTCCAGCAGCGGCGCGAGCAAGTGCCCTTCCATATGGTGTACGCCGATCGCCGGCACCCCGAGCGCCCAGGCCATCGCACGGCCGGTCGCCGCGCCCACCAGCAGCGCGCCCACCAGGCCGGGGCCGGCGGTGTACGCGACGCCGCCGAGATCGGCGGGGGTGAGTCCTGCGTCCTTCAGGGCCTCTCGTACCAGCGGCAACAACTTGCGCACATGGTCGCGACTGGCCAGCTCAGGCACCACGCCGCCGTAGTCGGCGTGCAGTTTCACCTGGGTGTACAAGGCATGCGCCAGGAGGCCGTGGCCGGGCTGCTCGGGCTCCCAGCGCAGCAGGGCCGCGCCGGTTTCGTCGCAGGAGGTTTCGATGCCAAGGATGGGGCGGAGCAGGTCAGGCATCGCAAGAGGCACCGGTCTTGGAGAACATAGGCCGCCATTTTTGCCGATAAGCCGGGCTTTGCGACACCCCGCCCGTCCAATGCTTTGAATTCTTCACCCGCATCAGCGTATACTTTGCGGCTCGCCGCTTTTCAGCGGCACGTTTACTACCCCGGAGTTTCCATGCCCAGCGTAAAAGTCCGCGAGAACGAGCCGTTCGAACTCGCCCTGCGCCGCTTCAAGCGCACCTGCGAAAAAGCCGGCATCCTCGCCGAGACCCGCAAGCGCGAGTTCTATGAAAAGCCCACTCAGGAACGCAAGCGCAAGCGCGCTGCCGCCGTGAAGCGTCACCTGCGCCGCCTGTCGCGCGACGTGTCGCG
>NZ_DATEJY010000182.1:0-8733 GCF_035277725.1 Dyella sp.
GCACATCATGGCGAGCATCAGCTTGACGCCTCCTTGCAGTTACGCGACTTTCCCGCCACGAGACCTAAGTCATGCGGCTGCCACCATGCGACGCGAGATAGCCATCATCGTTTTTCCAGGGTTTCAACTGCTGGATGCCGCTGGCCCGGTGGCCGTGTTCGAAATGGCGGAGCGTTTTCGGCCGGACAGCTACGCAATCCACGTATTGGCGCCGGGCGGCGGCATTGTGCGCAGTTCGTCCGGCGTGTGCCTGGCCGCCGCGCCGATCGAACCGAAGCGGTTCGACACGGTGATCGTGTCGGGCGGCAATCTGGCGCAGATCGAGGAAAGCCAGGCCGATGTCGTGACCTGGCTCGGCGACGATGCATGGCGCCGCGCGGCTGGCGTTTGCTCCGGTGCGTTCTTCCTTGCCGAAGCCGGGCTGCTTGATGGCCGGCGCGCGACCACGCATTGGGCGGTGGCGGAGCGTTTCCGGCTGCGTTATCCGGGCGTGCGGCTGGATGCCGATCGGATGTTCGTGCGGGATGGCAACGTGTGGACCTCGGCAGGCATTTCCGCGGGGATCGATCTGGCCTTGGCACTGGTCGAGGACGACCTGGGTCCCGGCATTGCACGCCGCACGGCGCAGCAGCTGGTCGTGCATCAGCGGCGGCATGGCGGGCAGTCGCAGTATTCGGTGCTGGTCGAGCAAGGCGGCAAGACCGGGCGATTCGCCGAATTGATCAACTGGATGCGGGCGCGCCTTGCCGAACCGATGACGATCGAGCGCTTGGCCGAACGCGCGGCGATGAGTCCACGACACTTTGCCCGCGCCTTCACGGCGGAGATCGGTGCGACACCGGCGAAGGTGGTGGAAGGATTGCGGCTGGAAGCTGCGCGCCTCGCGGTGGAAACCAGCCATGTGCACCTGGATCACATTGCGGCATCGACGGGCTTCGGCGATGCGAGCCGCATGCGGCGTGCCTTTATCCGTGCGTTTGGTACGTCACCACAGTCGTTGCGGCGAAGCGTGAGTGTTTAATCGTAGGCTGGGTGACGCCAGCCCCAACATGGGGTGCACGTACCGCGAATGCTGGGGTTCGCGTTGGCTGTTTTTGTCCGGAAATTGTCCTTGCAGCTGCGGGCGGAACCGTCCATAAAAGCAATGCTTCAACCACCCGAGAACCATCCCCCGTCATTCCGGCGAAAGCCGGAATCCAGTTAAGCGCGTCGTGCGAAGCACACAAAACCTTTATGTCGTGTGCTTCGCACGTCATTTTTGACTGGATTCCGGCGTGCGCCGGAATGACGGAGGAAGATTCCTTCCACACAAGGATTCGCATGCGCCTGATCCTGTTCGTTTCAGCATGGCTTTTCTGTCTCGGTGCCGCGCAGGCTTCGACCTCCACACCCGCGCCATCGACAACCACACGCCTCGACCACATCCTGCTATGGGGACGCAGCATCGACCAGGTCACCTCGGTCATGGCAGTCAAGCTGGGCTTTCAGGTACGCCCCGGGCGCGATCCCGGCGGCGTGGCCAACCGTTATATCCGCTTCTCCGACAGCAGCTTTATCGAGCTTCTGGGCACCACCCGCCCAAATCCCACGTTCGATCCGGGCATGAAAGAAGATCAGCAGGCGCTGAAAGGCGGGCCGGGTTCACGCAGCTTCGGTTTTCGCACGTCGTCGCTCGATGACATCCATCGCTCGCTGCAAGTGCTGCACTACGCCGTGACGCCGTTCTTCTCCGGCCCCGACAGCAGCAAGCCGGGTTGGCGCTTGTTCGCGTTCGACCACGCGCCGTTGTCGAGCAACACGTTCTTTATCGACTACGCCGCCGATTACGCACCTGATCAATTCGACCCCAGCAATGCCGACGACCACCGCGTGACGCGCGAGCATCCCAACGGCGTGCGCGAACTCACGTCGATCTGGCTGGTGTCGGGCGATGCCGAGGCCGATCGCCAGCAGCTGGAGAAAATGGGCTTCGGCCACGCAGTGCCGGTGAAGCTGCCGGCAGTCGGCGCGAAGGGATTCTGCGTGCCGGTCGGCCCGACGGCGCTGCTGACGCTTCAGCCCGACGGCGCGGGTTTGGCGCAGCAGGTCATGGCGAGTGGTGGCCCGCGCATTCTGGGCGTGAGTTTTGCGGTGAATGACCTGGAGCGTGCGCAGCGTTGGGTCGAGCGCGGCTATGAGCGCAAGCTGGCCACGTATCGCGGCTTGTCTGGCGAATCCGTGCTTGCGCCCACGCAAGACGACCTTGGCCTGTCGATCGAATTCCACGCCATGCCATCGAGCAGCACGCCCTGCCCGGCCACAAGCCTGTAGCGCGAAATCTCGCCAAGCTTGCTACTCCCACCCTGCGTACATCCGGTGTGCGGGGCTTCAGCTGGGTGCCGCCCTTTGCTCAAGGCCTGGTGCGCGACTTGCACGTGCGCTGGGCGCTGGATGCATGTATTACGCGACGCTTGGGTCGCGTGGCGCTCAACCCAACTATGTATGGTCGTCATTCCCGCGCAAGCGGAGGCGCTTTCGCGGGAATGACGACCGCGGGGTTACAAGTCTTATCGTGGAACGATGGACGCCGCTATTCGATCCGCCAGCTGTCCAAGCAGCTGGCTCAATGCGGCCGCCTGTGCTGCCGCGTCGCCACTCATCATGTTGGCCGTGAGCGTGAGCTGCTGCGTTTGCGTCGCATGCGAAGGGTGCCCGGACAGCAGCGCCCAGGATACTTGCAGCGTCAAGGTCCCGTTTGCGTCCGCCTCGCTATTCAATACCGTCACCACCAGCGTGCGCGTGCCGGGTGGCGCGGGGGCATCCGGCAGGATGAACGTGTTGGCGGGCAAGCGTGCCAAGAGATCCTGGGCCAGCGTGCGGCGCATCATTGGCGCGAGCGGTGCGCCCCAGCGGTCATTGTCGTGAACCGTCAGCTGGTTGGCCGAATCCTGCGTGACCACTTCAGGCCGATCGAGCTCGGCGGGAATATGCACGGCAGTGAGTTGAATGGGCTGCAGCGTCGTCATACGCGGTGAGGACGCCGGTTCGGCGCTCAGCGTGACGTAGCGTGTGGGTGGGCTATGCGCGCATCCAGTGATGCTGGCGAGCAGGAAGCCCACGATGGCTGCACTCGATATGGTTTTCGTTTTGCGAGCAATGCGCATCATGGCTTTTCCTTCTGCTTGCCGCGAATCAGCGCTTCCGGATGGCGATCGAGATAATCAGCCAGCGCACGAATCGAGCGCGCGGCATCGGTGAGTTCACGCATGGCTTCCGGCAAACCGTTCTGGCTGGTCGCATCGCTGCCGAGCGTGCGGTTGGCGGCGGCGACGGCTTGGTCGGCTTCGCTCGCGGTTTGGCGCAGTTGCGCGACGAGCGGGCCGATTTGAGGCGATACTTTCTGCAAGGTGCGATCGATCTGCGCCACGGAACGATCGATATGCTTGAGGCTGTCCTGGACCTGCGGCGATGCGGATGCGGTCAGCCCGTTGATGCGTGTAGCAATGCCCTGGATCTGCTCGCCGATCTGCTTGATCGGAAGATCGTCGATTTTCTTGATGATGTGGTCGGCCCTGGACGTCATCGCGTCGATGTTCGAAGACGGCATGCTGGGAATGATCGTCTCACCGTTGTCGTTGGCAAGCGCCGCATTCGTTGCACCGGTCGCGAAATCGAGACTCACCTTGCTCGGCCCCACCAGCGGTGGATCCTGGGCAAGACGCGCACGCAATCCTTGCGCGACAAGACGCTTCAACATGTCATCGACAAGCGGCCGCCAATCGCCGTTGGGCGGGGATGCGCCCTTGATATCGAGCGACGAGGGATCGATGGCGATTTGCACCGGCGTATGGAGCGTACCCGTGCTTGCATCGTAATCGAGGTGCACGCGGGTGACGGTGCCGACGCGAAAACCACGCAACTCCACTGCGGCGCCATCCTTGAGCCCGCCCACCGCACCATCGAAACGCACGCCGTACATCACCATCGGGCCGTGATCGGGCGGCAGCGCCGGTTTACGATCGCCGCCGCTGAAATGATCGATGGGCTTGCCGGGCCCAGGTTCCATGTCGATCTCCGGGCCGGACACCATCGCCTTGAGCGATGCCGGATCGCTGAGATCAACCTGTCCGCCGCGCAGGAAAAACTTCGTGCCGCTACGCAAGTATTTTTTTTCGTCGCTGTCGATCTTGAGTGTTGCTTCGATGTGCTTGCCATCTTTGGCGAGCGCAACATCCGAGACTTCGCCCACCTTCACGCCCAGCATCATCACCTTGGTATCGCGCGGCTGCATGCCATAGGCATTGTCGAAGGTCACGGTGACGGTTTCGCCGCCATGGACCAGCGCGCGAATGCCCAGCCAGATGGCCACGCCCAGCGCAGCCACCGGCACCGCCCAGATCCAGCCTGGCCACCAGCTGCGTCGAGCCTCGGCCTGCGTGCGACGCGGACGCGTGCTGTTCACGACCGTCTCCTGCGCTGCGCATCCCACATCAGGCGCGGATCGAACGCACGCGACGCGGCCATGGTAAAGAACACCACCAGCGCGAACGCCGGCGCACCGATCGCCGTTCTCGCCGAAGCAAGGCTACCGAAGCGGATCAACGGCACGAAGGCGGCGATGGTAAAGACGTCGACGTTCGACCATCGCCCCAGTTCGTCGATCAAGCGGAACAGATGCGCTTTCAAGCGCAAATGCTTTCGCGATTGGCGCTTCACCGAAACGATAAACCAACCCATGCCGGCGATTTTTGCCACCGGTATGACGATGCTGGTACAGACGATCAGAATACCGAGCGGCCACAATCCGGCCTGAAACAATTCGGATACGCCATCGACAATGCGTTGCGGCACCACCTCGCCGAGTTGTATCGAGAACGTCATCGGAAACAGGTTGGCGGGTAACGTCAGCACCAGCGCGGCGAGCGATAAGGCCATGGCCCGAACCACGGCATCGGGCTTGCGCGTGCGTAGCGTCCATCCGCAACGGGGGCAGGATTCTCCTTCGCACGACGCCGGCGCAATCAGGTCGCACGACGTGCAGGAGATCACGGGTTCGTCTCCCACCAGTTTCTGATCCGGCATGATGGTGCGCCAGACGGTGCGCCGATCGAGTGATGCACGCGTCAGCATCGACATCAACGCCGCCGCAATGAAGCAATACCCGCCGGCGCCGATCAGGCCGGTCAAATTCTGCGTCACGCGCGAATAGCCGACGAAACAACCGACCAGATACACATCCGGCATGGCCCAGATATCCAGCCAAAGCACCCAGCGAAAGAGCGTTCCGGCGTGCTTGAAATGCCATCCGAACCGTACCGTGCCCAGCACTAATGCGAGCGTGCCGAAACGCACGAAGGGCAAGACGATGCCGAACAGTCCTAGCAGTGCCGCAAGAATCACCCAGCCGCCCTGCCATATCGCCACAATGCCCGACGCAAGCACCGATGAGCGTTCGCCGCCCAGCAAATCCACCGTCATCAGCGACGCCAGGTTGGCGGGAAAAAGCAGGATAAAGGTGGTCAAAGAGCAAGCCAGTGCCGCGTTGATACTGCGTCCGCTACGGCGCTCCAATGGATAGTGGCAAACACGGCAACGTACGAGAGACCGTGCGGTAAGCGGCGGGATATCTTCGAGCGCGCCGCATTCGGGGCAGCCGATCGTCATGTGGGGTCGCCCTCGTCTAGCTGTTACTCACCAACATTTCACTCCGTCTTGCATCGAAGACCGTCGCAGTGGCAACCGTATTAACCTCGTTGCCGTGGCAAGGACGTCAATTCGTGAGCATGTTGCCGCCCCGGAGGCGGAGAAAATGCATAGAAGCGGTGTGACGATGGTGAAAAGAAGCCGTCCGTAGGCTGGGATGAAATCCCAGCCTATGCAGCCATAAAAGAGCTGGGATTTCATCCCAGCCTACGTGTTCCGATAACGCTCGCGATCAATATCCAGCAACGCTTTACCCAGGCCACCGCCTCGGATTTTGTAGGCTGGGATGGCAATCCCAGCTGCTTTGGGTTTGAGGATGCCGGGATGGCCACCCCCGCCTACATGGCCACTTTCCGTTTGGGTGCGCATTCCAACCGGTTCGTAACATTCGCGCCCTGCCGCACGCATGGAGTAACTATTTTCGTCGTGTTTCCAGGTTCACCCCACCCCATGAGGCATCCATGAAAACACGCATTCTCCTTGCAGCCACCCTCCTGGTCTTTGCAGGCAGCGCCACCGCCGTGGATCAACCAGATGCGCCGGCCGCACAAGATGTCGCCGGCATCCAGCACGTCATGAATGCTTATCACCACGCACTCGCGGCGCACGATGGCCAGGCCGTCTCGGCCCTGTTTCTCGATCAACGCGGCCTGTTGGTCACCGCCCTGTCCGACCAGGCGTTCGCCGCGGCGAAGGCGAAAGATCCCGCCAAGCAGAAGGTCCGCATCATGAGATACCAGGACTTCGCCAAGTTCGTAGCAAACACCAAATCAACCCTGGATCCACGCCATACGGACATGCAGATCAGGAGCGACGGCACGGTGGCGTCGGTCTATTTCCATTTCGATTTTGTCGTCGATGGCAACGTGGAAAATCGCGGCGATGAAACCTGGCAGCTGATCAAGACGGCCGATGGCTGGCGTATCGTTGCCATCACCTACTCGTCGAATCCCGGCGCGGCCTGAATCACTCGCCGGCACCAGGCTGGATGCGACCGAGTAGGATGACGGGTGCGTTCGGCGAGATGATGAGAACGATGCTGCGCCCTATTGAGAACCCCCATTCGCGCGTGAACAACGCCAGCCAGCGCTGGGTGCTCCTATCGCTGCTGGCGTGGACAGCCGTGGGTATCGTTTTTGCGATGCCACGTTTTACCTCCGCCGCGGTGTGGTGGTTCACCTTGCGCACCTCGTTGGCGCAGTGGTGGGCGTGGGGTTTGCTTGTGCCGCTGATTATCGCGATGGACCGGCGCCTGCCCATCGCGGCGAATAACCTGGGCACGCGGCTCACCGTGCATATCGTCATCGGCATTCCGGTCACTTTCGTTCACAGCTATCTCACTGCGGTACTGCAGGTGCTGATGGGCGTGAAGGCCTGGCCAGATGCGGCCGGACTCGGCCCTTTGCACGAAGCCCTGAAGGGCGAGTTTCTATGGAGCTTGCTGGTGTACCTGCTCGTCGTCGGCGGTTGGCAAGCCGTGCAATACAGCCAGCAGTATCTGGCCTCGCAACTGAGGCTGGAACGGCTGGAGCGCAATTTTTCCGAGGCACGCTTGAATGTGCTGCGCATGCAGCTGGATCCGCATTTTCTTTTCAACGCCTTGAATACCATCTCGTCCCTGATCACGCAGCAGCCCAAGCTCGCGCGCGACATGATCGAGCAATTGGGCGACCTGCTGCGGCTTTCGCTGGAATCCGGCCGCCGGCAACAAGTACGCCTGGGCGAAGAACTGGAATTTCTCGGCCATTACCTGGCCATCCAGAAGACGCGCTTCGGCGATAGCTTGCATGTGATCATCGACGTATCTGCCGCGGCGCGCGACGTGATGGTGCCGAGTCTTATCCTGCAGCCACTGGTCGAGAACGCGGTGCGTCACGGTCTGTCACCGCGACCGGGAGGCGGCACCGTTTGGGTGCGTGCAACGATTGAACAATCCGTGTTGCGTATCACCGTCGAAGACAATGGCGTCGGACTTGGCGAAGGCTGGAACAATCGCGCGGGTTTAGGCCTCGGCGTTACGCGTGAACGCATTGCCGTTTTGCATGGCGTGCATGAAGCCGATCTCCAGATCGACCCTCGCGAAGGGGGCGGCACATCTGTTCGCGTCTCGATACCTGCGAGCACGGCAGAGGCCTATGGCCATGAGTGAGAGAGGCGCCTACCGGATTCTCATCGTCGATGACGAGCAGCCGGCGCGCCAGCGTCTGCGCGAGCTGATGGACAACGATGCCGACGTCGCCGAGGTCGTGGAGGCCGAGAATGGACTCGATGCCGTCGAAGCGGTCCTGCGAAAGCAGCCGGACATCGTCTTTCTGGACGTTCAAATGCCCGGGCTCGACGGCCTGGGCGTCATCGATACGATCGGCATCGAGCGCATGCCCGTCACGATCTTCGTGACCGCCTTCGACCAGCATGCCGTGCGCGCGTTCGAATCGGCCGCCATCGATTACGTGCTCAAACCGTTTGGCGATGAGCGCATGCAAGCCGCCTTCGCCCGCGCCAAGGCACGCCTGGACGACAAGCACGTGCGCGAATTCGGTGAAAGCGTGCTCAAGCTGCTCGACAACCGCCGCCTGGAAAAACCGTTTCTTGATCGCATCGTTATTCGGGAGCGCGAGAAGACCGAGCTGATTCGCGTCGAATCGATCGACTGCATCGAGAGTGCCGGCGTTTACGTAGCCTTGCACGTGGGCGCGGAGCGCATCATCCATCGTGCGGCGCTCGGCGAGCTGGTGGGGCGGCTCGATCCGCGCCGCTTTATTCGCGTGCATCGCTCCACGGTCGTCAACGTCGACAGCATCCTGCATCTGGAACCGGCCACGCACGGCGAGTTCGACCTCATCCTGCGCGGCGGCCACCGCGTGCACGTCAGCCGCACGTTTCGCCCGTTGCTTGAAGCGCGCCTGGGGCAACCGCTGTAACGCATGCGCGCTGCTGCCCTTATTTGCCTTCAGGCGGCTGCCAAAGCTCCACCTTGTTGCCTTCGGGATCGATCACCCAGCCGAACTTGCCGTACTCGGACTCGTCGACTTTGTCTTCGACCTGGCAGCC
>NZ_DATEJY010000183.1:0-14907 GCF_035277725.1 Dyella sp.
ACGTCCAACACGCCACTCGAGCTTGCCGTCGAAGAATTGCTGCTTCAATGCAAACACGGTGAGCAGCCAGGTCTGGCCGCGGCCGTACACCTCTTGCACTTGCTGATACACGCCGAGGTTGGCGTCATCGCTGAGATTGCGGCCGTTGCGGTTGGTAACGACCAGCTGGAATTCGCCGCCCTTCCATCCCCACAGCTTGTGGAGGTCGAGCGTGCTGTCGAATGCCCATTGATCGGCGTAGCGCGTGGTTTGCTGCGTGCCGCCACTGAAATTGTGTGCTGCTTCGCCGGTGTAGCCGAACTTCAACGTGATGCCTTTGTCGGCGAGGCGGGTGCGTTCGCCATTCCAGTCGCCGAAGAGATACGGTGCATCGTCGGCGGCGAAGGCGGGTGTGGCGGCGACGCCTAACAGGACGGTGAAGATACGGGCGGCAGGGGATTTCTTCGAGTGATGCGGCATTTCCATTGCGGACTCCAACAAAAAAATGTGGAGTCGATTTTCCCGAGGTTTTCGGTGTAATGCTTTCAGACAGGTACGAAAATAGGCCTATGGATGGTGTAGGGGATGCGCCATGAACGCACCGTAGACTGGGATGACATCCCAGCATCGCCATCCACAAAAGCTGCTGGGGTTGCATCCCAGCCTACGGCGGTGTTCGCGGAACGAATCAATGCGTCGGCATCGCAAACTCCGGCCCGCGACTGTCTTCACTCGCCAGCCAGCGCTGCGTTACCGCCTTCTGCCGCGTATAGAAGCGCACGCCTTCCGGCCCGTGCGCATGATGATCGCCGAACAGGCTTCGCTTCCAGCCGCCGAAACTATGGAACGCCATCGGCACGGGGATTGGCACGTTGATGCCGATCATGCCTACCTGCACGCGATGCGCGAATTCGCGCGCCACATGGCCGTCGCGCGTAAAGATGGCGGTGCCATTGCCGTACTCATGATCGTTGACCAGCTTGAGCGCAGCGCCGAAATCCGGCACGCGCACCACGCACAGCACGGGGCCGAAGATTTCTTCGCGATAGATGCGCATGTCCGGCCGCACGTGATCGAACAGGCTGCCGCCAAGAAAGAACCCTTGCTCGCAACCCGCCACGCGATGGCCGCGCCCATCCACCACCAGTTTGGCGCCGGCGGCGAGACCATCTTCGATATAACCGGAAATCTTGTCGCGATGCTGGGCGGTGATCACCGGACCCATGTCGACGTGGGTGTCCATGCCGTTGCCGATACGCAAGGCCTGCACTTTCGGCGTGAGCTTGGTCACCAGTTGATCAGCGGTGGCATCGCCGACGGCCACCGCCACCGAGATGGCCATGCAGCGCTCGCCTGCCGCGCCGTAGCCGGCACCGATCAGTGCATCGGCGGCTTTTTCGATATCGGCATCCGGCATCACGATCATGTGGTTCTTGGCGCCGCCGAGCGCCTGCACACGCTTGCCGGCGGCGGTGCCGCGCGCATAGATGTATTCGGCGATCGGCGTCGAACCCACGAAACTTATCGCGCGAATGCCTGGGTGATCGAGCAACGCATCCACCGCCGTCTTGTCACCTTGCACCACGTTGAAGACACCATCCGGCAAGCCGGCTTCCTTCAATAGTTCCGCCAACATCAACGGGGCGGACGGATCGCGCTCGGAAGGCTTGAGCACGAAGCTGTTGCCGCAGGCGAGCGCCATCGGGAACATCCACATCGGCACCATCGCCGGGAAATTGAACGGTGTGATGCCGGCGCACACGCCCAACGGCTGGCGCATGGTCCAGGCGTCGATATCGCTGCCGATCTGCTCGGTGTATTCGCCTTTCAGCAACTCCGGGATGCCGCAGGCGTACTCGACCACTTCCAGGCCGCGCATCAGTTCGCCCTTGGCGTCGGAAAGCACCTTGCCGTGTTCGCGCGTGATGACAGCGGCGAGTTTGTCCATGTCGCGCTCGATCAATTCCTTGAAGCGGAACATCACGCGTGCGCGCTTCAACGGCGAGGTTTGCGACCAGCCGTGAAAGGCTTCGGCAGCCACTTTCACCGCGGCATTCACCTCGGCTGGTGTGGCCATGGCGACTGCGCCAATCACCTCGCCAGTGGCCGGATTATAGGAAGGCATGCTGGCGCCGCGCCCGGCATGGCGGCGGCCCTCGATGTAATGGCCGATGGCCTGCGGTGCAGCCGGTTGGGAAGGTTGTGCGGACATCAGTGGATCCTCTCGGAATATTTCAGCGTTGCATCAGCCAGTCGTGCGCCGGGTCGTTCTTGAAATGCCATGCGCGTCGCGCGCCGGCCATCACGTTGAGGTAATAGCCGCGATAGCCGTGCGGCATCACCACCGGGTGATAACCGCGCGGCACCATCACCACGTCGTGGTCGCATACCGCCATCGACTCATCCAGGTCGCGCGCGTCGGTATACACGCGCTGGAAGGCAAAGCCTTGCGGCGGATCGATGCGGTGGTAATAGGTTTCTTCCAGTGCGCTTTCCTGCGGCAACGCATCGGTGTCGTGCTTGTGCGGCGGATAGCTGGAGGAATGCGCCGCGGGCGTCACCACTTCCACCACCAGCAGCGATTCAGCGGGCTCGGATTCCGGCAGGATGTCGCAGATGTAGCGGGTGTTGGTGCCTTGGCCGCGTACCGAGCGTTTCATGCTCGTGCCCGGAATCAACCGCACGGGATGCTTGCCAATGGCCGGTGCGGTGGCCAAGGCCAGTTCCACGACGTCGTGGGCGGTGATGTCGAATGCAGTGCTGGGCGGCGCGTACACCGCATCCGGCGAGTAGGCGTCGAATACGCTGTGGCGACCGCCGAGGTTGTCGAAGGCCTGGTTGCCGGCGTGGATATCCGCGCGACCGCTCAGTATGACCAGGCAGGCTTCGCGATCCGCCGGCAAGCTGATGCGAAGGCTTTCCTTGGGTGCCAGCCGGAACGCTTCAAAGCCGACGTGCTTCCAGCCGGCGGATTCGGGCGTGACCTTGACGATCTCGCGTCCCTGCGCGTGAGCTTTGACGAGCAGGCTCATGCGAGTGCCCCTTGCACGCAGGCGGGCTTATTGCTCGTCGCCCCGGCGAAGGCCGGGGTCCAGCCACTTTGCGTCGCCAACAAGACACTGGGCCCCGGCCTTCGCCGGGGCGACGGATCAAGGGGAACGCGCGCTGCCCGGTACGAACTCATGCAACCTCCTGCCATGACGCACCATCCACCAGCGCACGCAACGTGCGATAACCCTTCTGCGCATACGCATAACTCGGCGCCAGCGCCGGATCCTGCTCGGCTTCCACCACCATCCAGCCCTGGTAACGATTGGCGTGAAGGATGGCGACGATCGCCGCGAAATCGATCGCACCATCGCCCGGCACGGTGAACACGCCGTTCAATACCGAGTCGAGAAAACTCCACTGGCGGTTGCGGGCATGCCGCACGATGGCGGGTCGCACGTCCTTGCAATGCACATGGCAGACGCGATCGATGTGCTTGCTGAGCACCGCTATCGGATCGCCGCCGCCGAAATACGCATGGCCGCTGTCGAACAACAGGCCGAGCTCTTCGCCGGTGTGGAGCATCAAGCGATCGATATCGGTCGGCGCTTCCACATAGGCACCCATGTGATGGTGATAGGCCAACCGCACGCCATGGTCGAGCAGATGGCGGCTGAAAGCGGTGAGCCGTTCGCCGTAGCGCTTGAAGGCATCGTCGTCGCGAAAGTGCGGCCGCTTGCTCAGCGGTATGCGGCGTTCGCCCTGGATCGAATCGGCGACTTCGCCATACACCATCACCTTGCAGCCGTTCTCGGCGAGCAGGCGCAGATGCGGCGCCACGGCGGCGATTTCCTCTTCGACAGATCGCCCAGCGAGATGTCCCGAATACCAGCCGGAGACAACCTCCAGCCCGTAGCCGGCCATCAGCTGGCGCAGCGCTGCAGGCTCGCGCGGAAACTTGTTGCCGAGTTCGAAGCCTTGATAGCCGATCTCGCGTCCTTCGCTGAGTGCCGTCGATAACGGCGTTTCGCCACCCAGCGAAGGCAGGTCGTCATTGCTCCAGCCGATCGGATTGATGCCGATCTTCACGTTGAAACCGTCATGCGTCATGAGACTTGCCTGGGTAGGGATGTTGCCGCTGCTTGGCTGTTTCATAGTCGCGCCGTGCGGCGCGGACGGCGTCGCGTTCGGAGACTTCAGGCACGGCCACCTCCCACCAGGCGCCGCCGGTTTCGGTGGTGCGCCGGTGATCGGTGTCGATGGCGATCAGGTACGTACGTGTGGAGGCACGTGCACGCACCAGCGCCTGTTCCAGTTCGACAATGCTGTGCACGTGTTCGGCCTCTGCGCCCATGGCACGGGCATGCGCGGCGAAGTCGATCATCGGTGCACCGTCGGCGCCCTGCAGGCAATCGGCGAGCATGTTGTTGAAGGGCGCGCCGCCGCAGGCTTGTTGCAAGCGATTGATGCAGCCGAAGCCGCGGTTGTCCAGCACCACGATGATCAGCTTCAGGCCGAGCATCACCGAGGTGGCGATTTCTGCATTGAGCATCAGGTAACTGCCGTCGCCCAGCATCACGATCACTTCGCGCTCGGGCTTGGCCATCTTCACACCCAGGCCGCCGGCGATCTCATAACCCATGCAGGAGTAGCCGTACTCCATGTGGTAGCCGCCAGGCGTATCGGTGCGCCACAGTTTTTCCAGTTCCGCCGGTAGGGTGCCGGCCGCGCACACGACGATGTCATGGCGGGCGGAATCGGCATGCGAACGCTGCACGGCGCCGATGACTTCGCCGTCGTAAGGCAGCGTGCCGGCGGGGAGTTCGCGGCGCGAGGTGATGTCATCCACGGTGTGGCGCCATGCCTGCGCCAGGTGTTGAGCGCGCGCCTGCCAGCTTGCATCGCCGCGCCACGCGCCGAGCGCAGTGGAAAGCGTTTCCAAGCCCAGGCGCGCATCGGCCAGCACCCGGGTGTCGCCACCTTTCAATGCGTCGTAACCGTTGACGTTGAGCGTGATGATGCGCGCACGGGTGTAAAGCGCGTTCGAGCCGGTGGTGAAATCCTGCAGGCGCGTGCCGACGGCAAGTACCACGTCCGCTTCGGCCAGCAACTCGTTCGCAGCGGTGGAGCCGCATACGCCCGCGGGGCCCAGTTGCAAGCGATGCTGCCAGGGCAGCGTGCCTTTGCCGGCCTGCGTTTCGGCCACCGGCACGCCATGCGTTTCGGCGAAGCGGCGCACGGCATCGCTGGCTTGCGCATACAGCGCGCCGCCGCCCGCGATCAGCACGGGATGCTTTGCGCCGCGCAGCGTTTGCGCGGCAGCGATGATGTCTTCCTGTGCAGGCGGAAGGCGGCGAAACTTGTGCACCCGCGAGGCGAAAAAGGCTTCGGGCCAATCGAAGGCTTCGGCTTGCACGTCTTGCGGAAGCGCGAGCGTCACCGGACCGCACAAGGCGGCATCGGTCAGCACGTGCAACGCGCGGGGCAGGGCGGTGAGCAATTGCTCGGGTCTGACGATGCGATCGAAATAGCGCGAGACGGGGCGCAGGCAATCGTTGACGCTGGCGGTGCCGTCGCCGAAATGCTCCAACTGCTGCAGCACTGGATCGGGCGCGCGCGACACGAAAATATCGCCCGGCAACAGCAACACCGGCAAGCGATTGACGTGCGCCAGCGCGGCCGACGTCACCAGATTGGTGGCGCCCGGGCCGATCGACGTCGTCACGGCCATCATGCGTCGACGCATATGCGCCTTGGCATACGCAATAGCGGCGTTCGCCATGGCCTGTTCGTTGTGCGCGCGATAGGTCGGCAACTGCTCGCGATGTTGATAGAGCGCCTCGCCCAATCCCGCCACGTTGCCGTGGCCGAAGATAGCGAAGACGCCGCCGAACAGCGGCAGCAATTCGCCGCTTCCCTCATCGCGCATCTGCTGCGCGGCGAGGTAGCGCACGAGTGCCTGGGACATGGTCAATCGCACGCGGTTCACGCGGCCACTCCTTTGGCTTGGTGCACGCTGCTGCGCGCCTGCTGCCAGAGGGTTGCCAGCTTGGTGAACTGTTGCGCGGCGCGTTCGATCAGTGCGGCGTCGCCAATCTCACCGGTCAGCCATGCGCGGGCCGGTTCGTAGAACAAGCTGCGTCCCACGGCAAAGCCGCGGCAGCTTGTGCTGTGTGCGGCAGCGGCAAAACCTTCCGCCAATTCCGCGAATGGTGCGTTGAGGCCAAGCAACACCACGCCGCGGCAATACGGATCGCGTTCGGCGATCAACGCATCAATGGCCACCCAGTCTGTCGCGGACAGAGGTTTGAGTTTCCACCATTCCGGACGAATGCCGAGGTTGTAGAGGCGTTTCATCGCGCGCAGCACGCGCTCGCCCGGCGTACCGATGGCAGCAGGATTCGCAGGCGGAATGATTTCCAGCAGCAGCTCATGGCCGCTCTGCCTTACCGCCGCGTAGAGCGCGTGCAATTGCGTTTCCTGCTCTAGCCGCGATTCGGCATCGCCGTCCGGATCGAATTGCACCAGGCATTTCACCACGTGCTCGCGCGGCCACTGCGCCAGCTGACTGCCGATCGAGCGGCCGTATTCGAATTCCAGCGGATTCGATCCTGGCATTTCCACCGGACGGCCCACCCACCAGCCGCGTCCGGTGGCGGCATGCAGCGCCTCTTCACCATAGCGTTGATCGATCAGCACGCCGACGCGATGCTGCAGGCCGAGTTCGCGCTCCGCTTTCGCTAAAGCTTCCACCAGCAGTTGCTTAAGAGGCGGCAAGCGCGCTTCGTCGGCGTCGCACTCGCAGGCCAGATCGTAGAACTGACTGCGATGATCGAAGGCAAAGATGTGCAGATCGTTCCACACCGGACGCGCCACGCTGACGCGATGCAGATGCGCCAGCTCCTCGTCCTGATCTGGCCGCTGCAGGCGATCGGCATTGGCAAGGAAATAATCCAGCTCCGCGCGGCTCGGCATGGCCGGCGCGCAGGCATGCCGGGAAACCACCATCGCCCCGCAGGCATTGGCGTAAGCGCAACTGCGCTCGATACCTTCGTCGCGCAACCAGCCATATAGAAAGCCCGCCATGAAGGCATCGCCTGCACCGAGTACGTTGAGTACTTCCACGCGTGTGCCGCGATAGGTGGGAGCCGCATCGATGCTGGCAGGCACCTCGGCTTCGATCACGCTGCAACCCCGCTCGCCGCGCTTCACCACCAGGGTGGCGCGGGTGATGGCGCGCACCGCGCGCAATGCGGCAATCAGATCGCGACTGCCGCCGGCAATATGGAATTCTTCCTCCGTGCCAATCACCAGGTCGAACTGCGGCAGGATGCCTTGCAGATGCGCGGTAACGCCGTTGTCGGCGATGAAGCGTGTTTCACCATCGCCACGGCCGGTAAGGCCCCACAGTACCGGGCGATAGTCGATATCCAGCACCGTGCGCACGCCATGCTTGCGTGCAAAGGCCAACGCCTTGCTGCTGGCCGCGTGCACCCACGGTGTAGAGAAATGCGTGCCGGTGATGGCGAGTGCGCGACTGGAGGCGATGAAGTTTTCATCGATGTCGGCTTCGTCGATCGCCATGTCCGCACAGTTTTCGCGGTAGAAGATCAGCGGAAACGTGTCGCGATCCTTGATGCCGAGCAACACCAGGGCGGTGAGGCGTTCGCGATCGATGCTGACCTGGCTTGTGTCGCAACCTTCGCGCTGCAGCGTTTCGAGCAGGAAGCGGCCCATGTGGTCATCGCCGACGCGGCTCAGCATCGCGGTACGCAGGCCAAGGCGCGCGGTGCCGAACGCCGCGTTGGCGGATGAGCCGCCGAGGTATTTGGCGAAGCTGGTGGCGTCTTCCAGGCGCGCGCCGGGTTGTTGCGCGTAGAGATCGACGGCCAGGCGGCCGAGGCAGATGAGGTCGTAGGTGCGTTCGTTCATGGCTCGGCGTGCCGGGTGGTCTGAGTATTTGAGCTTGGGGAGATGGAGTTCCCACGCTCCGAACTTGAGGCTTTTTCCGTTGCCTCAGAGTCGACACTCGTCATTCCAGCGAAAGCTGGACGTAGCGCGAAGCGCGGAGAACGTCCGAATGGACGGCCCCGAAGGGGGTGAGCGAAGCGAATCATCCAGTGCTTTTCTGGCTGAGAGTCGCTGGATTCCTCGCTCCTCAAAGCCGAGCACATCCATGTGCTCTCCCCGCGTACCAGCTTTCGCTGGAATGACGAGCAAGCGTTTCCGGCGATTGAAGAAATCCCAAATTCGGAGCATTGACCCCAAATCTCCGTCCGGATCAAGTCCGGGGCAGGCTCTATGAGCGGGGCTTTGTGTGGGAACGAATACGCATTCATGCAGCTCGACCCTCGAGTTCCGCCACCAACCCCTGTATCTCCGCCCCGCCCGCCATCATGTCGAGCAACGCCTCCTTGGCGATCTCCTGCTTCGCAAACGTCCCCATCGACTGCCCGCGATTGAGCAGCGTGAAGCTGTCGCCAATCGGATAGGCGTGATGCACGTTGTGCGTAATGAAGATCACCGAAATGCCGCGCGCACGTGCGGTATGGATCAGCTTGAGTACGTTGCAGCTCTGCTTTACGCCCAGCGCCGCGGTGGGTTCATCCAGAATCAACACCTTCGCGCCGAAATGGATCGCGCGCGCAATCGCCAGGCATTGGCGTTCGCCGCCGGACATGGTGCCGACGGCCTGATGCGGCGAACGGACGTGGATGCCCATGTCGGCCAGCTTTTCTTCCGCAACGCCTGCGGCGTAGTCGATATCCATCACCGGAATCAGGCCGAGCAGCTTGCGCATCGGCTCGCGGCCAGCAAAGAAGTTGCGCGCCACGCTCATCAACGGCACTAAAGCCAGATCCTGGTACACCGTGGCAATGCCATGATCCAGCGCTTCGCGCGGCGAGCTGAAGCGCACCTCCTTGCCATCCACGAGATAGCTGCCACGGCTGGGTGGATGCACGCCGGCCAGCGTCTTGATCAAGGTGGATTTGCCGGCGCCGTTGTCGCCCAGCAGGCAATGCACCTCACCACGGCACAGGCGCAGCGTGACGTCCTTGAGCGCAATCACTGTGCCGAAGAACTTGCTGACGTTTTCCATTTGCAGGATGTAGTCGTCGCTCATGGTGGTGCCCTCACTTGCTGCGCGTCGCGTGCAGGCGCACGTAGTGGTTGAACAGCACCGCCAACAGCAGCATGGCGCCCAGAAAAACGCGGTACCAGTCGGAATCGAAGCTGGTATAGGAAATACCGATCTGCACCACGCCGAAGATCAAGGCGCCAAAGCAGGCGCCGACCACAGAACCGTAGCCTCCGGTCAGCAACGCGCCGCCGATGACCGCGGCGATGATCGCCTCGAATTCTTTTTGCAGGCCACGGTCCGCCGCGGCGGAGCCCACGTCGGCCACTTGCAGCACACCGAAAAGACAGGCGCAGAACGCAGTGAACACGAACAGGCTGATCTTCACGCGGCGCACCGGCACGCCGACGTTCTGCGCCGCCGCGGCATCGCCACCCACGGTGAAGATCCAATTGCCGAAGCGCGTGCGCGAGAGCACAAAGCCTGCCCCGACTGCCATCAGCAACCACCACAGCAGCACCTTGGGAATGCCGGCGATAATCGGGTCGCCATTCGGCAATCTGTCGATAACGCCTACGTGCGCAAGCCATGCGAACAAGCCATGCCACGTGCTGCCCTGGAACAGCGTGCTCACTATGGGGTCGCCGCTCACCTTGTCGCCCACACCGCTGACGATAGTGCTGTTGGAGAAATGCGTGGACAGTACCAGGGTAAATCCGCGCAGGATGAACATGAAAGCCAGCGTGACGATAAAGCTGGGCAGCCGCGTGCGCACCACCAGGTAGCCGTTCAACCAGCCCAGCGCCATGCAGCCAATAAACGCGAACAGCACCGATGCCCACATCGGCCAGCCCATGAACATCGACGGCACCGCCATCATCACGCCGGCGAAGCCGATCATCGAGCCGATCGAAAGATCAAATTCGCCGGCGATCATCAACAGGCACGCGCCGACCGCAATGATGCCGAGATACGCCGCCACCTGCGCCCAGTTCACCACGCCATCGAGATTGAACATGCCCGAATCGCCGGCAAAGATGCCGAACAGCACGAACACCAGCACGGTGCCTGCGATGGAGCCGAATTCCGGGCGGCTGATAAAACCACGCCAGGGTGAAATGCGTCGTACCCGTTCATCGTTCTGCACGGAAGTGATGTCCTTGCGTGTCGTGAGGGGCAGGTGGGAAGTCGTGCTACTCATGCGCATCTCCGTGAGTGGCTCTTCATCGATACTGGCCGGCGTACTTGGCCACGGTGTCGACGTTGTCCTTGGTAACGAATGCCGGGCCTGAGCTGACGCCATCGCTGGTATACACCGGTTGCAAGCCGTATTCCTTCAGCCGACCCTGGAACGCGGGATTGGCTTTGAGCTTGGCGATGATGGTGGCCGGATCGCGCGTGTTGTCTTCATGCGCGATGGCCAGTGCGGCGATCGCCATATAACCCTGCAGATAGGGCTGCTGATCGATGGCGAAGTTGATCGTGCCCTTGCGGATGCCATCGATGATGCTGGGAGAAAGATCGAAGGTGGCGAAATAAATCTTGCCGGCCAATCCCATCCGCTGCAGCGCCAGCAAGCTGGGGTCGGCCGAGTTGGGCCCCAGCGCGAGAATGGCCTGCGTGCGCGGATGGTTGCGAAGGTAGGCGCTGACCTTGTTTTCCACCACGGTGGGATCGACGCCGGTATCGATCATCGACTGGCGTGCATCCACGCCGATGGCATCGGCAAAACCCTTGCAGCGCTGGAATGCGGCAGCATTGGCGGCGTTGTGGTTGACGCACACAAACGAAGTGATGCCGGCGGCCTTGGCGCGCTCGCCCGCCGCTTTGCCGGCTTCGTATTCCGGCTGGCCGATATGCATGATCGCGCCGAGCTTCGCGCTTTCCTGCTGCGTGCCGGAATTGATGGTGATGAGCGGGATGCGCTTGGCGTTGATGCGCAGGGTAGGCTTGGACAACACATCGAAATCGGCGATGTCGAACGCCACGCCATCGTAGTTGCGCGCGGCGGCCTGTTCGACCAGGCGTGCCATGTCGGCGAGGTCGCCATTGGGCGGATTGCGATAATCGACTTGCACGCCGAAATCGTCGCCGGCCTGCTTGATCGCGTTCTTGACGGTGTTCCACCATACATCCGAGTAGGCGGCATGGCTGATCAGCACGTAGCGCTCGTTGGCATGCGGGCCCGCCGCCGCGGTGGCGGTGATGGCCGTGGCGCTCAACATGGCCGCCAGCAAGGTCGAGATCCATCGCGTACGCATAGCGTCTCCAACGGTGAAGACCGGTGCCGTGCCCGGCCGGAGAGGGCGCGTCCGTGAGATGGCCACGCGCCGTGGACCCGAGCATAGGAACGCCGCTCCCGCAATTGCAATTTGCATTGCACAAAATAAAATTCTGGAAATATTTTTCCAAGCGGCGCTAGGATGACCACCGGATTCCAGCGGACGCCACGTATGGCCAAACAAGGCGCAGTCGACGAGCTACTGCAGCGGATAGCGCAAGATTTCGAGAACCTGCCGAAGCAGCTGCAGAACGTAGCCAGCTACCTGGAACGGGAGCGGGCCAACATCATGGTTCAGCGCATCAACGAGATTGCGGCAGGCTGCAACGTGCATCCGTCGGCCGTGGTGCGTTTTGCGCAGCGCTTCGGCTACTCCGGCTTCAGCGAGATGCAGTCGGTATTCCGCAACGACTACACCGACGCGGTGACGCCGGCGCGCAGCTATCAGCAGCGCATCCGCCGCGTGATCGCCGAGGGCGAAGGCAACCTGCCGGCGTCGCAAATGGCATTGCGCTTTATCGATGCCAACCGCACCGGGCTCGACGAGCTGGTGAAAACCTTCAACGCCAAGCAGTTCGATGCGGCGGTCGATATGCTCGTGAAGGCGGAAAACATCTACGTGGTGGCGGTGCGCCGCACTTTCAGTATTGCCAGCTACATCGTCTACGCCTTGCAGCACACCGCCAAGCGCGTGCATCTGGTGAGCGGGCTGGGCGGCATGTATCGCGAGCAGGTCCGCAGCATCGGCAAGAACGACGTGCTGATCGCCATCAGCTATCCGCCCTATGGCAAGGAAACCCTTTATTGCAGCCGCGTGGCGCACCAGCACAAGGCCAAGGTGTTGGCCATCACCGACAGCGCCTTGGGTGCGCTGGGCAGGGAGGCCCATGCCACGCTGCTGGTGCAGGAAAGCAGTGCGTTTGCCTTCCGCGCGCTCACCAGCACCATCTGCCTGTGCCAGGCGCTGTTCGTCGCGCTGGCGTACAAGCTCGAATTGAAAGTCGAAGAGACCATCCATCCCGGAGAATACGATGACTAATCAGGAACGCGTCGGCGTTGCATTGTTCGGCGCCGGACGCATCGGCAAGATTCACGCTGGCAATCTCGCGCACCATCCGCATACGCAACTGCGCTATGTGGTGGATGTACATCAGCCATCGGCCGATGCACTCGCAGCCCGGCATGGCGCAACGGTTGCCGGCGTTGACGAAGCCTTGGCCGATGCTGACGTCGCGGCGGTGGTGATTGGTTCCAGCACGGATACGCACGCGGATCTGATCATGCGTGCCGCCGCAGCAGGCAAAGCGATTTTTTGCGAGAAACCGGTGGACCTGGACGTGGCGCGTGCGCGTGCCTGCGCGGAGGCAGTCAAACGCGCCGGCGTTACCTGCATGATCGGTTTTCAGCGGAGATTCGATCCGACGTTTGCCGCCTTGAAGCAGCGCTTGGATGCCGGTGAGATCGGCACGCCGGAAGTGTTGATTGTCACCAGCCGCGATCCTGGGCCGCCGCCGGCCAGCTACATCGCGCATTCCGGTGGCGTGTTCAAGGATATGTTGATCCACGACTTCGACATTTTCCGCTGGATTCTGGGCGGCGAAGCCGTAAGTGTGCACGCCACCGGCGGTTGCCCGAACATGCCGGAGGTGGCTGCAGCGGGTGATATTTCCCACGCGGCAGTCACCTTGCGCACGCGTGACGGGGCGCTATGCCAGATCAATACGTCGCGCCGTGCGGCCTATGGTTACGATCAGCGTTTTGAAGTGCTGGGCAGCAAAGGTTTGTTGCAGGCCGGCAATGTGCGCCCGACGGAAGTGGTTGCATGGAACGATCAGGTGATCAGCAGCGACAAGCCGGAAGCGTTTTTCCTCGAGCGTTATCGTGCAGCTTATGCGCTGGAAATCGAGCATTTCTTCGATGCGCTGGTGAACGGTACGCCGGTGCGTACGACTATCGAGGACGGTATCAAGGCGTTGGAGTTGGCGGAGATGGCGACCCGTTCGTGGCGCGAAGGCAAGGCTATCGAGTGCGCTATCTAAGGTAGGCTGGGATGAAATCCCAGCCTGCGTGGTCGATCGCTAACATCCCGGCCTTCGCCGGAACGCCAGGGTTGAACGCTCAGGAACGCAACCCAACACCGCGCTTGAGCAGGTTCAAGGCAATCGCCGCAAGCCCGATCACAAACAACAGCATCACCCCGAACGCCACGCCGATGTGCACGTCACTGATGCCCAATACACCGAAGCGGAATGCGTTGACCATGTACAAAATCGGATTGACGCGCGAGATCGCCTGCCACGGTTCGCTCAGCATGTTCACCGAGTAGAACACGCCGCCCAGATAGGTGAGCGGCGTCAGCACGAAGGTCGGCACCAGCGCGATGTCATCGAACTTCTTCGCGTAGATCGCGTTGACAAACCCCGCCAGCGAAAAGATCGTTGCGCCGAACAGCACCGACAATAGCGTCACTGCGATGTGCGCGATCTGCAGATGCGTGAAGAACAGCGCAATCAGCAGCACCAGAAAACCGACGACCAGGCCGCGCGTCACCGCACCCGTGACATAACCCAGCAGGATCACCCAGTTCGGCATCGGCGATACCAGCATTTCCTCCACCGAACGCTGGAATTTGGCGCCGAAGAACGAGCTGGAGATGTTGCCGTAGCTGTTGGTGATGATGCTCATCATCACCAGGCCCGGCACGATGTATTGCATGTAGGTGAAGTCGCCCTGGATGTTGCCGATGCGGCTGCCGATCAGCTTGCCGAAGATCACGAAATACAGCGTCATCGTGATCGCCGGCGGGATCAGCGTCTGGGTCCAGATGCGCAGGATGCGGGTGATTTCGCGGCGGACGATGGTGCCCAGCGCGACGAGGTTGCCGGAAGCATTCATGCGGCCTGCTCCTGCGCGGCCTTGGCGTTGCGGCCCTGTTCGACCAGGCGGACGAAGAGCTCTTCCAGGCGGTTGGTCTTGTTGCGCATCGAGGTGACGGTGACGCCGTGCGAGGACAGCGCGGTGAACATCGAGTTGAGGTCGTGGGCGCGGGACATCTCCGCTTCCAGCGTGTGGTCGTCCAGGCGGCGCAGGCTCACTCCGGGCAGGGCGGGCAGTTCGCCCGGCACGCCGGCCACGTCGAGCACGAAGGTTTCCGAATCCAGCGTCGCCAGCAGGCGCTTCATCGTGGTGTTCTCCACGATGGTGCCGCGGTCGATGATGGCGATGTTGCGGCACAGCTGCTCGGCTTCCTCCAGGTAATGCGTGGTGAGGATCACCGTGGTGCCGGCGGCGTTGATGCCGCTGACGAACTGCCACATCGAGCGGCGGATCTCGATGTCCACGCCCGCGGTCGGTTCGTCGAGGATGAGCAGCCTGGGCTCGTTCATCATGGCGCGGGCGATCATCAGGCGACGCTTCATGCCGCCGGAGAGCATGCGCGCCTGGTGCTGCGCCTTCTCCCACAGGCGCAGCTCCTTCAGGTACTTCTCCGCGCGCTCGGCGGCGATCTTGCGCGGGATGCCGTAGAAGCCCGCCACGTTCACGCAGATTTCAAACGGCGTCTCGAACTGGTTGAAGTTGA
>NZ_DATEJY010000184.1:0-7224 GCF_035277725.1 Dyella sp.
GGCTTCAGCATGCCCTGCACATCCCCGAACTTCCCATCGCTGAACTTCGGCGTGATGCCCAGCAAATGCGCCATCAGCGGATACACATCCACGTTGGGGAAGCTATGGAAACGAATACCGCTCTGGAACGCCGGTCCATGCGCGATAAACAGCGCCTGCATCAACGGATCGGCATTGTCGTAGCCGTGTTCGCCAATGCTTATGTGGCCCTTGTGACTGGCTTGATAGTCCGTGGTGGTGATGCGCCAGCCCACGTCGGCCACGCATACCAGCTGCGGCACGCGCGTGTTCGAGCCGTAGTTGAAGCGGGCAGGGATGCGCGTCTTGTCCCAGCAGTGCATGTGCTGTTGCGGTTGCTCCAGCTTTTTCTCAATGGCGTTGAAGTCATGGCCGCGCTTGGGATTGAAGCCTGCCAGCACGCCCAGGCTTACTTCTTCCACGTCATCCATGGGAACCAATTTGTCGATCAATACGCTGTTTTCCAGCGGCGTACTTGCCATGCCGTGATCGGCCAGCACGATGATGTTGATCTTGTCGTACAGGCCGCGCTGGCGCAGCCCACCCACCAGGCGCGCCATGGCTGCATCCGTGTCGCGCAAGGCCTGGTTCACTTCCGGTGAATCCGGCCCATGCCCGTGGCCCGCGTGATCGACGGCATCGAAATACAGGGTAAGAAAAGTGGGGCGCTGTTCCTGCGGCAGATCCAGCCACGCAAGAATCTGGTCGACGCGCTGGTTCGGCGTCACCTTGCTGTTGAAAGGCTTCCAGTAATCCGGGTGCCTGCCCTGGATGTCCGCTTCCGAGCCCGGCCAGAACATGGTTGCGGTGCGCAGGCCATTTGCATCGGCAGTCACCCACAGCGGCGTCGCCTGATCCCACCACAAGCCATTGCTGACGGCGCTGCGATTGCTCAGCGAAAACTTGCCCAGCTGCGGATCGACCATCGTGTTGTTGACGATGCCGTTATGGTCCGGCACCAAGCCAGTCACGATGGCGTAGTGATTGGGAAAGGTCAGCGAGGGGAATGAGGGTTGCATCGAATCGGCATGCACGCCCGTTGCAGCCAGCTGCTGCAAGCTGGGGCTCAAGCCCCGATCGATGTAGTCGGCGCGGTAGCCATCGATGGAAATCAGCAGCAACGGCGCAGTGGCCTCGATCTTGGCCTGCTGTGTCTTGCTTTGCGTCGGCCCGGCGGGATGCGTGGCACAGCCACCCAGGGCGATCAATGAGCAAAGCAGCAGGCTGGATAAGCGTTTCATGGAGCGGAACCCGTATTTCGATCAGCCGTGAATGATGACGCAGTTGTGTGACTAATTCAGCATGCCGGGCAGCGCAGATACGTGCCCTGTGCCGTCGCAAGTTTTTATGTGGGCGGGATCGGGCCAGGAACTACAATGCCGGTTCCCCGTGCCGCCGATGGAAGCCGTCATGTCTGCGATCGAACCACGTCCACCCCTGCCACCGTTTACCCGCGAAACCGCGATCCAGAAAGTGCGCCTTGCCGAAGACGGCTGGAATACGCGCGACCCCAAGCGCGTCGCGCTCGCCTATACGCCCGATAGCCGCTGGCGCAATCGCTCGGAATTTCTCACCGGTCGTGATGCGATCGTGGCATTCCTTGCGCGCAAATGGGCACGCGAATTGGACTATCGCCTGATCAAGGAATTGTGGGCGTTCGATGGTAACCGCATCGCCGTGCGCTTTGCCTATGAATGGCATGACGACTCCGGCAACTGGTTTCGTTCGTATGGCAACGAGAATTGGCTGTTCGATGAAAACGGCTTGATGGCTGTGCGCCACGCCAGCATCAACGACGTGCCGATCAGCGAAGCCGAGCGCAAATACCATTGGCCGCAAGGACGCCGGCCGGATGACCATCCCGGGCTCAGCGATCTGGGCCTGTAGCGACAAGGGCGCGTTATTCCGACATCGCGGAATAACGCGCGTGCATCACGCAGGCTGGCGCAGCAGCACTCGGCCGGAAGTCAGTTCATACACCGCGCCGACCACTTTGACGCTGCCATGCGCTACGGCTTCGGAGACCACCGGTTGTGCCGAGGCAATGCGCGAGACGTTGTAATCGACATTGGTGCCCACGGCTTTGGTCAGCATATCGTCGCCACCGGCTTCCACCGTCTTGGCAATGCCGGGCCGCACGGCGTCGACGATATCCCAGATGTGGCCGGGCAGGGGTGCTGGATGTTTGATCTCGTTGATGGCGGCCTTGATCGCACCGCATTCCGTATGCCCCAGTACCATGATCAACGGCGTCTTGAGCACGCCCACCGCGTATTCGAGGCTGGCCAGGCTCTCACCGCTCAGGTAATTGCCCGCCACGCGGATGACGAACAAATCGCCCGGCCCTTGATCGAATACCAGCTCCGGCGCGACGCGTGAATCGGCGCAACTCAAGATGGCCGCAACCGGATATTGTGCCTTGGCGCGCGCGGCACGGCCGGACGAAAAATCCTTGGCATCGAGCTGATTGGCCGCGTAGCGCGCATTGCCCTGCAGCAGGCGATGCAAGGCGGCATCCGGTGAAATCGCGTTCTGCGGCGAGGGTTCTGCTACATACGCCCGCAAGGGCGACATGGCGCTCAGCGCGAGCAATCCGAGGCTCGCTCCAAGAAAGTGACGACGAGACCGTGAAGACGCATGATCGCAAGAAGCGTGATCGCACATAGCCTACCTCCATGAGGGTTGTGAGAGGAGCGTGAAGATCTTCTACAACGAGAGGTGTCGCATCCCGATTTATGTGTTGCGGATCGGGCTTGGAGCATAGACGAAAATGCTGAGCGTTGGTTCTCTCCAACTTACCGGCGCTTCAACCATGCCGTAGCACCTAAACCCGCCCGATATCCGCTCGCAAAACATGCCGTCAGTAGATAGCCACCGGTGGGCGCTTCCCAATCCAGCATTTCCCCCGCGCAGAACACACCGGGCAGGGCGCTCAGCATCAACGCACTATCCAACGCTTCCAACCGCACACCGCCGGCGCTGCTGATCGCCTCGGCGATGGGGCGTGGCTGTTTCAAGCGCAGCGGCAGGCATTTGATGGTGCGCGCCAACAGCGCCATGTCGTGGCGTTGTTCCGTATCCAGCACCTCGTGCAACAGCGCGGTTTTCACGCCCACGAGTCCGGTCTGGCGCCGCAGATGTTCGCTGAGCGTGCGGCTTCCGCGCGGTTTGGCGAGATCATGACGCAGCCTTTCCAACGTGCGATCCGGTGCCAGGTCCAGCTCCAGCACGGCATGGCCTTGCCGATGGATGGCATCGCGCAAGCCGGCGGATAACGCATAGATCACGCTGCCTTCGATGCCGGTCTGCGTGATCACGCATTCACCCTGCAGCATGGGCATGCGTCCGGAGGTATCGTGCAAGCGTGCGGCAACGGGCTTGAGCGGTGCACCGGCAAAACGCGTAGACAGATGCGTGCTCCAGCCAATATCAAAACCGCAATTGGCGGGCTGCAAAGGCGCCACGTCCACACCGCGTTCGACCAATCGAGGCTGCCAGGCACTATCCGAACCCAGTTGCGGCCAACTGCCGCCACCCAACGCCAGCACTGCCGCATCGGCATGCACAAAGCTTTCGCCCTCGGCCGTGGCGAAATGCCAGGCGCCATCGTCGCGCCAGCCGAGCCAGCGATGATGCACGTGAAAACGCACGCCGCTTTCGCGCAAGCGATGCACCCAGCCGCGCAGCAGCGGTGCGGCTTTCATGTCGCTGGGAAACACGCGGCCCGAGCTGCCGACAAACGTATCCACACCCAAGCCGCGTGCCCAGTCCCGCAATGCAGCGGCGTCGAAATCATCCAGCCATGCGCCGATGTCCCGCGCTCGCTCGCCATACCGCTGATCGAATGCCGGACGCGGTTCGCTATGCGTAAGGTTCATGCCGCCTTTGCCGGCGATCAGAAACTTGCGTCCGACCGAACCCTTCGCCTCGTACACATCGACGTCCACGCCCTGCGCACGCGCGGTTTCCGCAGCCATCAACCCTGCAGGGCCGCCGCCGATGACGATCAGTTGGGAAGAGTGGATAGACGGCATGTGCTGGCACGGCGTGGAAGACCGTACATTGTAAGAGAGCTACGCGCCGTTTCCGCGTGGCGCCAGCCGCCGGATCACGGGCTCATGCCTTGGGTAGCGATTCAGCAGCGCCTGCGTATCCGCCAATTCGAAGTTCGAAAATTCAAATCCCGGCGCCACCGTGCAACCGACCAGCGAATAGCCCTGCGATCCCTCGCGCTCCGCCGCAAACCAGCAGCCCGCAGGCACGACGCACTGAAATACCGCGTCCGGCTGCTGCAGCATCTTACCGAGCCGCTGCACTTTCCATTCACCATGCTGATCGAGCATATGGATCAGCAGCGGATCGCCGGCGTAGTGGTGCCACATTTCATCGGCGTCGATGCGATGCCAGGCGGAATAGGCGTGTGCGTGCAGCAGGTAGTAGATGCCGGTGGATGCGTGGCGCTGCGCGCCATCCGCTTTCGCGATACGCTCGCTGGCGCAATAAGTACGCCGATAAAAGCCGCCTTCGGGATGCGGTTGCAGATCGAGTTTCTGGATGATGTCGTCGACGATCATGCGATGGTCTGCCATGTAAGCTGGGATGGAATCCCAGCATATATCGGCATGGCGATGCTGGGATTTCATCCCAGCCTACGTGGCGCTCCGAACAGGTCTCCGCGTGCCACTTGATCTTCCATCGCCAGCAAATACCGCTTCGTCGGCAACCCGCCACCAAACCCTGTCAAACTGCCATTCGCTCCGATCACCCGATGGCAGGGCAACACGATCGGCAACGGATTGCGTCCGTTGGCAGCGCCCACCGCGCGTACGGCCTGGGGCTGCCCGATGCGTCGCGCCATATCGCCATAGCTGATGGTGCTGCCGTACGGAATCTTGGCCAAAGCGTGCCACACCGTGACCTGGAATGGCGTCCCGATCGGGTGCAGCGGCAAATCGAAGACGGTGCGTGTGCCGGCAAAGTATTCCTCCAATTGCTTGCGTGCGAACGCGAGCTTGGCGGGATCTTGTTTCCATGCCGGATCGGGTTCTTTCCGATGCTTGCCGGTTTCGAACCACACTTCGCGCAGGCCGCTTGCATCGGCAGCCAGCAACAGCTTGCCGATCGGCGTGGGCAGATAGTCGTACCAGATGTCGTTCGATGTCGTCATGCCACTGCTCTCTTGCGTGTCGCTGCAGGCAGCTTGGCGGGTTGGCTCATGCTGCGCCATAGATGCATGACTGCATAGGCGCGCCACGGGCGCCACGCTTCCGCCATCTGCGTCAATGCCTTGGTGCTGAGAGTGCTGCCGTCGCCGGATGCGGCGCGGCGAAGAATCAGATCAGCCGCCGGAAACGCATCCGGATGGCTCAGTCCGCGCATCGCCATATAGTGCGCTGTCCATTCGCCGATGCCGGGCAGGGCGACCCAATGCTGCACGAATTGCTCCAGTGATTGATCGACGCGAAAATCCACTCGCCCATCCAGCAGAGCACGCGCCACGCCACGAATGGTTTGCGCACGCGACGTGATAATGCCCAACGCATTCAGATCGGCATCAGCGAGTGTTTCCGGTGTGGGAAACAAGCATTCCAACCCTGGTGCTACCGGTGTTGATAGTGGCGCGCCATAGCGATGCACCACGCGCGACGCAAGCGTACGTGCCGCGGCGACACTCACTTGCTGGCCCAGAATGGCGCGCACCGCTACTTCAAAACCATCCCAGCTTCCTGGCAATCGCAGGCCCGGGTATTTGCGCAACGAGGCACGCATAGGCGCCGTCGTTTGCAACGCCGTGGCGATGGCTTGCGGATCCGCATCCAGATCGAACATGCGGCGAATACGCGTTACTACCGACAACATCTGCGCCGGTTGCGGGCAATGCAACTGCAGGCGCAGTGCGTTGTCCTGCTCTGGCCATGCACTCAAGCGCAGCCAGCCTGGCGTGTCGGGCGGGCCGAATACGCGCGTGTAGCTTTCATCGTCGACCACCTCAATGCCGGGCAGGGCACGCCCACGCAGAAACGTCAGTATCGCGTGGAAATCGTAAGGTGGCCGGTAATGCAGGCGCAGCATCAGACTATCGCCCTGGGCGGCATACGGTTTGCGGCGCAAGTCGCGCGGTGCGACGCGGTTGGCCTGCGCGAAGGCGGCATTGAAGCGCCGCAAACTGCCAAAACCCGAGGCAAGCGCCACGTCCGTCACCGGCATGTTCGTCTCGGTCAACAGTTGCTTGGCGAACAACAGGCGGCGCGTGGTGTGCACGTCGATCGGCGGCGCGCCCAGCCGTTCCACGAACAGGCGGCGCAATTGCCGTGCGCCTATGCCAACGCGTTGCGCAAGCGCATCGACAGAATGATCCTGTAGCAATCCATCGTCGATCAGCTTCAATGCACGCGTCATCACATGATCGCCGCGCTGCCACGCATCGTTGCCCGGCGCCAGTTCCGGCCGGCAGCGCAGGCACGGGCGAAACCCCGCCGCTTCCGCCGCCGCAGCCGTCGTGTAATACGCGACGTTTTCGCGCTTGGGCGACGGCGAAGCAGGACATACCGGCCGGCAATAGATGCGGGTTGTGCTCACCGCAATGAAGAACAGCCCGTCGAACCGTGCATCGCGGCTCAGTCGAGCCCGCTCGCAAGTTTGCGGGTCCAGCGTGGGGAGGGTGTGGAGTTCTGACATGGGGTGCAGGCTAGCACCGTTGGGGAGAGGAAACTCGCCGTTTTCGGACATGAGCCCTGGGTGGGTTCATGTATTGCGATTGCAACGATGGCTCGCTAGCGTTGCGAGCTTTCGACCGCGAGGGAATGCCATGCAGATGAGGGTGGGGTTTGCATTGTTGTGTGCTTGCTGGATGGGGATGGCAGATGCGCAATCCGCGCCGCCGACGTGGATGGCAACGGACGGGGCAGCGGATTGCCACGTCGAAGGCGCCGGCGATCCTTGGAACAAACCGGGTGCGACGCTGCACATTGCCTCAGTCGCTGAGGATGCAGGCAAGTCAGGTGCCGTCGGTTCGGCAAGCGATGCCATGCCTTTTCGCAACAGAAAGATCAAGCTGGAAGCGGACCTGAGCACCCAGGGTGCCGAGAAGGGCGCAACGCTTTACCTTACGGTGTATGGTCCGCGCGGAAAGCTGGATTTCATCAGCACGGGTCGACTCCCTGTTCGCGACAATCAGCAGCAGGTGCACCGTGCAATTGAACTGGC
>NZ_DATEJY010000185.1:0-5490 GCF_035277725.1 Dyella sp.
TCTTCGATCTCGGCGGCGGCACCTTCGACGTATCGGTACTGGAGATGTTCGAAGGCGTGGTGGAAGTGCACGCCAGCGCCGGCGACAACTACCTTGGCGGCGAGGATTTTCTCGATGCGCTGCAGGCGGCGTGTCTGGCTGATCTGAAACTGCGCGCCGACGATTTTTCCGCGATCGAACGCGGCCTGTTGCGCCGCCGCCTGGAACTGGCCAAGCGCAGCCTGAGCCAGCAGCCGGAAGTCAGTGTGGAATGCCAGGTCGGCAAGCACGACATCAAGTGGAGCATCGACCAGGACCGCTTCTTCAACCTGGCCGAGCCGCTCATGCAGCGCATGCGCATGCCGCTGGAACGTGCTTTGCGCGACGCGCGCCTGCGTCCCGACCAGCTCGATGAAATCGTGCTGGTAGGTGGCGCCAGTCGCATGCCATTGGTGTCGCGCCTGATCGCGCGCATGTTCGGCAAGCTGCCATTGCGCCACGTCAATCCCGATGAAGCCATCGCACTGGGCGCATGCGTCGCCTCCGGCCTGAAAAGCCGCGATGCGAAGCTGGAAGAAATCATTCTCACCGATGTGTGCCCGTATACGCTGGGCGTGGAAATCGGCCAGCGCGATGCACAAGGGCATGTGCAGAACGGCTTGTTCTCGCCGATCATCCAGCGCAACAGCGTGGTGCCGATCAGCCGCGAAAGCAGCTATTGGCCGATGAGCGAGCGACAGGCCAAGCTTACGCTGAACATCTATCAGGGCGAAAACCCGATGGTGGAGAACAACATCAAGCTGGGCGAGCTGGAAATCGCACTGAACCCCACGCTACCGGTTTCTGACAACGAAGTGGTCGTGCGCTTCACTTACGACATCAATGGCGTATTGCAAGTGGAAGCGACGCCGAAAGCCAGCGGCATTCGCCATGAACTGGTGCTGCAGCAAAACCCCGGCATGCTCAATGACGAGGAAATCCGCGCACGCCTGGCCGCCTTGTCGGAACTGAAAATCCATCCGCGCGCCAAGCAGGAAAACATCGCTCTGCTCGCACGCGCGGAGCGCTTGTTTGAGGAGCATCTCGCCGCACGTCAGGTGCTGCAGCAATGGATTGGCCATTTTCGGCAGGTGCTGGAAGCGCAGGATGAGCGCCTGATCGAAGAGCATCGCAAGAACTTCAGCGATGCGCTGGATTCGCTGGAGGCGCAGCTTTGAACTGGGCGTTTGCGCTGCTGGGGCTGACGTCGGAGGCGGATGCCGCCAGCGTCAAACGGGCGTATGCACGCTTGTTGCGCACGACGCGCCCGGACGAGGATCCGGAAGCGTTTCAGCGGCTGCATACGGCATACAAGATGGTGCTTGCGCATGTCAGCAAGTCCGCACCGCCACCCGTCAGTGCGCCGCCGGTGACGCAACCGCATCATGCGGATACCGTCGCGTCGCCCACGCCTCCATCGCCACAAAGCAGTATTGCCAAGCCGGCCCCTGCTCCCGCCATCCATCTGGGCAACCTGGCGAATGATGTCATTCGTGCTGCCGTTGAAGCGGAAAACGAGAGCGCGCTCTTTCACCTGTTACAGAAGCGGCCCGAGTTCTGGTCCATCCAGGTCAAGCAACAGGCTGCGCAGATCGTGCTGCAACGATTGTTTCAGCAGCCGCAACCTATATCGGGCAATAACATGGAAACGTTGCTGCGCTTCTTCGATCTGGACCACGTGCTCTCAGGCGTCAATCCTGCCGCCTTGCAAGCCCTGCGCGTGCGGCAAAGAACGTTGTGGGAATTGCTTCCCGAGCATCACCATGAACTAGCGCGGCGGATCGGCCTGGTGCGCAACAGTCGTCCCGACGTGCTGTCACTGCGCAAGGATCTTGCGTTTGTGCAACGGCCGTTCAATTGGCTGCGCACGGCCTTTGCGGCCATGCAATCCCAGCGTGGCCGCCGATTGGCGCGTTTGATCCAGGCGCTTTCCCATAACGGCCGTGTTGAGGACATGCCTGCGGCGATCGATCGGCGACAAGCTGTCTTCTGGTCTCGCGGCGCTATCGCGGGCACGTCATTGACATGGGAACGCTTCGCGCTCAATACCCTGCGCGCCGGCGTGTGGACGTTGGCGGTCATCTTCGCAGTCATAGGTATCTTCGCGATGGGCGGAGGATCCGAAACCACTGGCACGGATTGGCACGCGGCGATACGCACATCCAGCATTCTTGGCTCAACGGTTTTCGGTGGATGGCTGTTGATCGCAGGATGCTGGTGGTTTGATCAGTGGCAAGGAAAACCGGAAGCGACACCGGCGCGTTGGCCGTGGTTTCGCAGGCTCGCCATGCCTTTGCTCTGCGTTTCAAGCGTGGCCATCCAGGCATCCGGTTGGGCGCACGCTTTCGGCGGCATGCTGGCCGCCCTGAGCTTTGTTTTTGCGGTGCGGCGATTCCGCCGTCGCACGCCGGCAAAAAGCGAATTACTGCTGCGCACTGGACGCTTCGCACCGGTCATCATTTTTCTCAGCCTCATTCTTGGCGCACCACTGGTGCACAAGATGGATGACAGCGATTTTCTCACCATGGCCATGGCATTGCTCGGGTTTGCGTTGTGGGGGATCGACATGTGGCTTCATCGCGCTTACCTGCATCCCAAACTTGCACGAAGCTGACCTTGCACTCGCACATCGAAATATGTGCGCAAACTGACATTTCCATCGATCTCAATATCACGCTGATTCACTCAGCCGTGACGAAAGCGCACGCCACTTAAACACGCGCGCCATCTGCCACCTCATCGAAAGATTCCTGTCATCCACGCCCGGTGAGATGCGCGCCTTCGGCTGTGGTGCTGCACGCACTGTTGCATGGGGAAACCGGCATGGCCGGGCAGCCGAAAACGCCGCGTAGGGAGCGCGGTCGCGGATCAGCGCAGGGAGTGCGTTCTCATCTCACTCGACACAAGGATCAAGTCATGAACATCCGTAGCAAACGTTCCAGCCTCGCCAAAGCCGCGCTCGCGGCTGCCTGTGCCTTCGGCATCGCGCTGCCTGCTTTTGCGCAGGGCACGCAGACCTTGGTGATCGAGCCTGACCAGGGGCTCACCTCGATCTACAGCCTGATCAACGCTGCAAAGTCGACCATCGACATGACCATGTATGAGCTGCAAGACACCACCGCGCAGAATGATCTGTGCAACGCCACCGCACGTGGTGTCAAGGTTCGCGTGATCCTCGATACAAACCTGGAGAAGAGCAACAACACCGCTGCTTACAACCAACTCCACAGTTGCGGCGTCAACGTAGTGTGGGCCTATACCAAGTACCACGCCACCCACCAGAAGACGATCACCATCGATGCCGCCACAGCGAACGCGCAGACGGCGATCATGACGCTCAACCTCACTAGCCGCTACTACAGCACCAGCCGCGACTTCGCGGTGATTGAAAACGACAGTAACGACATCGCCGCGATTGAAGCCACCTTCAACAAGGACTTCACGCATTCGACCGTGACGCCTTCCGACGGCGACGACCTGGTTTGGAGCCCGACCAATTCGCAAACGTCGCTCCTCAACATCATCAACAACGCGCAGACCAGCTTGCTGGTCGAAAACGAGGAGATGAGCGACAGCGCCATCGTCAACGCATTGGCGAACGCCTGCGCGAATGGCGTGAGCGTCAGCATCGCCATGGTCAACGACAACAACGATTACGCCAGCGAATTCGACACGCTGACCAACGCCGGCTGCAACGTCAGCACTTACCCCGATACCAGCACTGGGTTCTATATCCACGCCAAGGCGATCGTGGCCGATTACGGCACCTCGAACCAGGTGGCGTTCGTGGGCTCGGAGAACTTCTCCAATGCTTCGCTCACTGAGAATCGCGAGCTTGGCTTGACGACGACCAACTCGAGCATCATCTCGCAGCTCGAAAGCACGCTGAGCAATGATTATGCCGGCGGTACACCCTGGTAAAAACCTGCAATGCCTCCCTCTGTCATGCAGAGGGAGGTTGCCGTGCATCGGCGAAAGCAGCCATTCACTCGTCCGTGACACGAGCGGGTAGCCTGTTTAATCATGCAAAGATGAAGCAGGCTTGAGGCGCGCAGAGGCGTAGGCTGGGATGAAATCCCAGCATCGGAAAGTCCAAGAAGCCGGGATTTCACCCCAGCCTACGATCGCCCCTCAATGACGGCGCGGCCGGAATTCCAGCGGTACGGCATCGCCGCGCGCAGCAGCCGGCGGCTTCGGTCCACACGCGCCACAGGTACTGCAGCCATCGCTGCAATTGCCCGTCGCCTGCTTCGGTTGCAGACGCCGTGCGAATGAGCGCATCCAGGCTGCATGCCCGGGCTGGCTGAAATGGATCGACGCAGACGCCAGCCAGCGGTTGGTCAGTTGCGGCGCCAGCTTGCGGAACGCATACAGCGCGCTCGCCAGCACCACCAGCGCGATCACCACGTATTGAATCAGCAACCCCGTACTCACGAGAACAACCCCGCGACCTGATAGGTGATAAACGACGCCAGGTACGCCACAACAAACATATAGCCGAAGGAAATCGCCACGTTGCGCCAGGACTGCGTTTCACGGCGGATCACGGCCAGCGTGGACATGCATTGCGGTGCAAAGGCAAACCACACCAGCAGCGACAACGCCGTTGCCAGCGGGAAGTTGCCGGTAAGCGCGTGTGCCAAGCCACCGTTCTGCGCATCGCCGCTGACGGCGTAGACCGTAGCCAGCGTCGCCACGGCCGTTTCGCGCGCAGCAAACGCAGGAATCAACGCCAGGCTGATCTGCCAGTTGAAACCCAGCGGCGAGAAGATGTGTTGCAGGAAGCGGCCCAGATAACCGGCAAAGCTGTAATTGATGGCGGGACCCGTGGCGCCTTCGGGCGGCGCCGGAAACGTGGAGATGAACCACATCAGCACGGTCAGCGCCAGGATCACGCCGGTAAGGCGCTTGAGGAAGATGGTGCCGCGCTCATACAGACCAAGCGCGACGTCACGCACCCTGGGCAAGCGATACGACGGCAGCTCCATCAACAAGGCATGTTCGCTCTTGTCACGGCGAATGCGCTTGATCACCCAACTCACCGTCATGGCGCCGACAATACCGGCCACGTACAAGGCGAACAACACCACACCCTGCAGGTTGAAGAAGCCGAACACACGACGTGCGGGAATGAACGCACCAATCAGCAGCGCGTACACCGGCAGTCGCGCGGAGCACGTCATCAGCGGAGCGACCAGAATGGTGGCGAGGCGATCGCGCGGATCGGTGATGCTGCGTGTCCCCATGATGCCGGGAATGGCGCAGGCAAAGCTCGACAGCAACGGAATGAACGAGCGGCCGGTCAGCCCCACGGACACCATCAGGCGATCAAGCAGGAATGCTGCACGCGGCAGATAACCCGACTCCTCCAGCATAAGAATGAAGAAGAACAGCACCAGAATCACCGGCAAAAAGCCAAGCACCGTGCCCAGGCCACCGAAGATGCCGCTTACCACCAGATCGTGGATCGGA
>NZ_DATEJY010000186.1:0-27087 GCF_035277725.1 Dyella sp.
TTGGGCGCGAGCTTTCTGCCGCCGCTAAGCAGCGTGCGGCAGAACTGGCAGGAAGGCGGCGTGCTGCTCGCACGCAAAGTGCTGGCGATGATTCATGGGCAGCAGGTGCAGTCGCAGATGATGGCGACGACGTTGGTGGTGCGAGCGACATGAGGCGCCCAAACGCTTACGTGTTCGCACCGCTTTAGCGCTCATCTCAACAGCGCTGCTTGCGATAAGATAGTCTGTAGTGCAGATGTAGCACATTAGGATTCGCGCCATGCCACATTCCCACCCAAGACAACGATCCAAAGCCAAAACAAGCTTGCTGCCTTCTGTGCGCGTAGATACGGACTTGCGCAGGCAGGTTGAGAAAGTGATGGCAAAGGATGAGAGCTTGTCTAATTTTATTGAGGCATCCGTTCGCGCGGAGATTCAAGAGCGCCAAGCCCATAGGGCATTTTTGCAGCGTGGCCTACGATCGAAAGCGCAGGCAGAGCTAACGGGTGTGTATTACGGTGTTGACGAAGTCATGCGCCGCATGGACGACCTTTTGGCCAAGGCACAGGCAAAAGAGGGTAAAGGTTGAGTTGTGAAATCCGATTTACGGAAAGCGCGCTCGACGATCTGTTGCGCCTCTATGAGTTCTTGGCTGACGAAGATATCAATGTGGCCAGGCAAGCCAGGATGGCTATCCATAAGGCCATGGATGTACTTGCCGACATGCCGTTCGTCGGACGCATGATCGATAGAAAACATCCGTTGATGAGAGAACTCATCATTACCTTCGGGTCAAGGGGTTATGTGGCGCTTTACGAGATAGAAACGCAGGCTTTGATCACCGTGTACGCTTTCCGGCATCAACGCGAACGGGACTATTACCTATAGTTTGTAGGTTGGGGTGCGAACCCCAACATCCCGTTTGCACGGGCATCCCGATGTTGGGGTTCGCACCCCAACCTACGCGATCGCTTTACACCGCAGGCTCGATCCGCACCGGCGGCGTCAGTACCAGGCGAAAGCAACTACCACCACCCGCCACGCGCACATATTCCAGTACCGCCTGGTTCGCTTCCGCCATCTGCCGCGCGAGATAAAGCCCGAGCCCGGTGCCGTATTCGTGCGTGGTGTAGAACGGCTCGAAGATCTGTGCTGCCACTTTCGGCGCAATGCCGGGGCCGCGATCGATCACTTCCAGGATTGGCACGCCATGTTCGCCGTGGCGCACGACCACCAGTACGCGCGCCGGCTCGCCGGGCATGCGGCCGTAGCGCAGCGCGTTTTGCACCAGATTCCAGATCACTTGATGCAATTGTTGCGGGTCGGCCACGGCGACGACCGGCTGTGCGCTGTTATCGATCACGCGCAGCGAATCGTTGCCGATGTCGTTGCCCTGCTTGTATTCGTCGACGAATCCGTGTGCCCAGTCGCCAAGGTTCAACGTTTCGGGGCGCGAGCGTTCACGCCGCGACAACTGCAGGATGTTCTCGATGATGTCGTTCAGGCGGCTGCAGTGGTTGTTGATGATCTCCACCATGCGCAAATCGGTGGAGCTCATTTCGTTCGATTCGGCCAGCAATTGCGCGGAGTAGCGAATGGCTGCCAGTGGGTTGCGGATCTCGTGCGCGATCGATGCGGAAAGACGGCCGAGCGAACCGAGCGTGAGTTCTTCCGCGCGGCGCGACACCAGCGAGGTGTCGTCCAGAAAGATCAGCACCAGTGAATCGTCGTTCGGTGCGAGGCGGCTGAAGCGCGGCACCACTTCCGGCATGCCGTCGGCGAGCTGGGTGGCGGTTTCGTCCAGCTTGCCCGAGGTGATCCAGTGATACAGGCGGCGCGACAGTTCCGGCGCCACGCGACCCAGGTCGCGCTGATCCGAAGAAGGGTTGCCCAGCAGCATCCACGCCGATTCGTTGATCTGATGGATGCGATTGGCGTCATCCACCAGCATCACGCCGGTTTTCATGCGCCGAATGATCAGCTCGTTGACCTGCGCCAGATTGACCAGGTCGATGCTGCGCTGTTCGGCCAAGGCCTCGCTGGCGCGCAATTGGCGGCCGAGCACGTTACACAGCACCACGATCGCGAAATAGGCCATGCCGAACAGGCCCGATTCGAGGAAATCGCGATCGTCGACGGAGGCAGGATGCGGCAGCGCAAACAGCGTGCGTCCCAGCACGCCCAGCGTGGCCAGTGCGGCGAGGAACAGCGCCAGCCTTAGTGGCAACAGCAGCGCGCCAGCGGCCAGGTTCACGGCCAGCATCATGGCAATGCCGATGCGCGCGTCGACCATCGCGGAGATCGCCAGCACAGCGGCGACGATATCCACCAGCAAGGTACCCAGGATGCCCAGCCAGCCCAGCACTTTGGTCAGGTGGGTAATGGAAATCACCGCCAGGGCGAACAACAGGTAGCCGGCAGCGACCAGGCGGGCCAGATCGGCGTTGTTCAGATGCGGCCAACCCATCCCGCTCGGGGTGAAGGCGAGCCCGACGTAGACCAGCGCCTGGGCCAGCCGGAAATAATTCAGAAACAGCAACTCGTGGCGGGTGGTCGTGCTATTGGGCGAATCGACGATCGCGCGGCTGGACACGGTTTGAACGCTCGATGTGGTGGTGGCTTCACTACCTTCCCCTCGCCCCTCCGGGGAGAAGGTTGGGGTGAGGGGACAATCTTGCGACAGAACAACACCGAAGCGGACTTCGATGCACCACTTTCGCAAGATTGCCCCCTCACCTCAATCCTCTCCCCGGAGGGGAGAGGAAGCAAATGCCCAAAGCCGTTCCATCCACGGGCCCCTTTCCATCCCACCCCGCTTCCGCGAAAATACCGGGCCGTATTGCGCGGTTTTCCCCATGTCGAGACATGGCCACGGCGCATTGCAGCGCCGGTAGTGCGTAACACCGCCGTCCGTTCTCCCAAGCCTGTGCTGTGGCTACCGCGCAGGCTCGATCCTTCCCCATTCACTCGAGGTAGCGAATGAATTTCCACGAGTACCAGGCCAAAGAGCTGTTCGCGCAGTACGGCATCGCCGTGCCGCCGGGCAAAGTCGCAAGTTCCCCCGACGCCGCCGTCGATGCCGCCAAGCACCTGGGCGGCACGCAATGGATGGTCAAGGCTCAGATTCACGCAGGCGGCCGCGGCAAGGCCGGCGGTGTCAAGTTCTGCAAAAGCCTGGATGACGTGCATGCCGCCGCCAAGGGCATGCTTGGCAAGAACATGGAAACCTACCAGTCCGCCGGCCGTGCGCTGCCGGTGAACCTGGTGCTGGTGACCGATGCCACCAACATCGCCAAGGAGCTGTACCTGTCGATCCTGGTCGACCGCGACAGCAAGGCCGTTACCTTCATCGCTTCCAAGCACGGCGGCGTGGACATCGAACAAGTGGCCCGCGAAACGCCGGACGACATCCACACCATCGTGGTGGACTTCGTCGAAGGCCTGCAGCCGTACCAGTGCCGCCAGCTCGGTTTTGCGATGGACCTGAACCCCAAGCAGGTCACGCAGCTCACCAAGATCATGCTGGGCCTGTACAAGCTGTTCAACGAGAAGGACTTGTCGCTGGTTGAGCTCAACCCACTCGCCATTCTCGAAGACGGCAACCTCGCCGCGCTCGACGGCAAGGTCAATTCCGACGACAACGCCGAGTTCCGCCATGCGGACCTGGCCAAGATGCGCGACCTCACGCAGGAAGATGCTGCTGAAGCGGCCGCCGTGCAGCACAACCTCAACTACGTGACCATGGACGGCAACATCGGCTGCATGGTCAACGGCGCGGGCCTGGCCATGGCCACGATGGACGTGATCAAGCTGGCAGGCGGCGAGCCGGCCAACTTCCTCGACGTCGGCGGCGGCGCCACCAAGGAACGCGTCACCGAGGCGTTCAAGCTGATTCTTTCCTCCGACAAGGTGCGCGCCATCCTGGTGAACATCTTCGGCGGCATCGTGCGTTGCGACCTGATCGCCGAGGGCATCATCGCCGCGGTGAAGGAAGTGGGCCTGAAGATTCCGGTGGTGGTGCGCCTGCAGGGCACCAACGTGGAGAAGGGCCGCGAACTGCTGGCCAACTCCGGCCTGGCGATTACGCCGGCCGACGATCTCAACGACGCGGCGAAGAAAGCCGTGGCTGCCGCGAAGTGAGGAGCGAGTAAACCATGAGCGTTTTGGTCAACAAGAACACCAAGGTGATCGTGCAGGGCTTCACCGGCCAGCAGGGCACCTTCCATGCCGAACAGGCGATCGACTACGGCACCAAGGTGGTCGGCGGCGTGACCCCGGGCAAGGGCGGCAGCGAGCACATCGGCCTGCCGGTCTTCAACAGCGTGGCGGAAGCCGTGGATGAAACCGGTGCCGATGCATCCGTCATCTTCGTGCCGCCGCCGTTCGCGGCGGACTCCATCCTCGAAGCCATCGACGCCGGCGTGCGCGTGATCGTGACGATCACCGAAGGCATCCCGGTGCTCGACATGCTGCGCGTCAAGAACGTGCTCGCACAGCATCCGGAAACCGTGCTGATCGGCCCGAACTGCCCCGGCATTATCACCCCTGGCGAATGCAAGATCGGCATCATGCCGGGCCACATCCACAAGCCGGGCAAGGTCGGCATCGTGTCGCGCTCCGGCACGCTCACCTATGAAGCTGTGTTCCAGACCACCAACGAAGGCCTGGGCCAGTCCACCTGCATCGGCATCGGCGGCGATCCGATCAACGGCTTGAACTTCATCGACTGCCTGAAGCTGTTCCAGGACGATCCGCAGACCGAGGGCATCATCATGGTCGGCGAAATCGGCGGCAGCGCCGAAGAAGAAGCCGCTGAATTCATCGGCGAATACGTCAAGAAGCCGGTGGTGTCGTTCATCGCGGGTGCGTCGGCTCCGGCCGGCAAGCGCATGGGCCATGCCGGCGCCATCATCTCCGGCGGCAAGGGCACGGCGGCTGCCAAGTTCTCGGCGCTGGAGAAGGCGGGAGTCACCACGGTGAAGTCGCCGGCGGATCTCGGCAAGACGCTGGCCGGGTTGCTGAAGAAGTAATCGGCTGCGATAACAGTGATAGCGATCACGAAAGGGCCGCGGAAACGCGGCTCTTTTCGTAGGTTGGGGTGCGAACCCCAACATCCGGATGCATGTAGATATAGGCATGTTGGGGTTCGCACCCCAACCTACTGTGGACATACCCTTGTTCGGCAAGCGATCCACTACCATGTAGCGCCAGTCGAACCTGGATACGCAACACATGGCCGTTCTTCGCCTGGCGCTGGCTCAATACGATTTCCCCGTCGGCGCCGTCGCCGCCAATACCGCCAAAGTCCGTGAGCTGATGACACGTGCCCGCGAAGGCGGTGCATCGCTGGCGGTGTTTCCCGAACTCACCATCAGCGGTTACCCGCCCGAAGATCTGCTGCTGCGCCCGAGCTTTCTCGCCGCCTGCCAGGATGCCATGCAGGAGCTGGCCGCCGATACCAATGGCCTGGCCGCGATCATCGGCTTTCCGCATAGCCTGGGCGAGGTATACAACGCTGCGGCGCTGCTGCGTGGCGGTGAGATTGCGCAGATCACGCACAAGCAGATCCTGCCCAACTACGGCGTGTTCGATGACAAGCGTTATTTCCGGCCGGGCCGTACCAGTGCGGTGACGGTGATCGATGGCGTGCGCGTCGGCTACATCGTTTGCGAAGACGTCTGGCAGGCCGAGCCGTCCGCCGCTGCGGCCGCCGCCGGTGCGGAACTTATCGTGGTGATCAACGCCTCGCCGTGGGATGACGCCAAGCAGGTCGCGCGCGAAGAAGTATTGGTAGCGCGTGCGAAGGAAACCGGTTGCGCCTTCATCTATCTCAATCTGATCGGCGGCCAGGATGAGGTCGTGTATGACGGCGGTTCGCTGCTGGTGAACGGCGATGGGAGCATCGCCGCACGCGCGCCATCGTTTGTCGACGCACTGCTGTGGGTGGATTTCGATGCATTCAGCCGCATGCTTTACGCACGGGATTGGCCCAGCGTCGACGACACCGCGCGCGAAGCCACGCTTTACGCTGCACTGGTGCGCGGCATTCGCGACTACATCGACAAGAACGGCTTCGGCGGCGTATTGCTCGGTCTTTCCGGTGGCATCGATTCGGCGCTCACCTTGGCGCTGGCGGTGGATGCACTCGGGCCGGATCGCGTCACTGCGGTGATGATGCCGATGCGCTACACCTCGCAGCTCTCGCTGGATGGCGCGCGCGAGCAGGCTGAGCGGCTGGGCGTTGAATATCACGTGATCAGCATCGAGCCGATGTACGAAGCGTTCATGGCGCAACTGACGCCGGTGTTCGCGGGCAAGAAGCCGGACGTTACCGAGGAAAACCTGCAATCGCGCACCCGCGGCGTCACGCTGATGGCGCTTTCCAATAAACACAGCCGCTTGCTGCTGGCGACCGGCAACAAGAGCGAGATGGCGGTGGGCTATGCCACCTTGTACGGCGACATGTGCGGGGCGTATGCGCCGTTGAAGGATGTGTACAAGACCGAGGTCTACCGGCTTTCGCGTTGGCGCAATCAGGACGAGCAGCGCCGGGAAGGCCGCGACGCATGGGTGATTCCGCCCGCCGTGATCGAGCGCCCGCCATCGGCCGAATTGCGCGACAACCAGACCGATCAGGATTCCCTGCCACCTTACGACGAGCTTGATGCGATCCTCGCGCGCTTCATCGAAGAGGAGCAGTCGCAGGCGGAAATCATCGCGGCGGGCTATGACGAGATGACCGTGCATCGCGTGGTGCGCCTGGTGCTGGTCAACGAATTCAAGCGACGCCAATCGGCGCCTGGCCCGCGTGTCACGACGCGCGCATTCGGGCGCGAGCGGCGCTACCCCATCACCTCAGGCTGGAAATAACGCAGGTTGGGGTGCGAACCCCAACAGGGCTCCACGCACATGGATCCGGATGTTGGGGTTCGCACCCCAACCTACGAAAAAGCCGGTGGCTTTACGCGCACCGGCTTTTTTTAGGCGGGGAAACCGTTGACTCAATAGTGACCCGAGAATGGAATCATCTTGCGGATCAGCGACGGCGAGTGCGGCCAATGCGGATCTTTCAAATACGGATGATCCGGATAGTTGAGCGCCAGCACCTGGTGCACCTGATCGGCCTGCTGCTTCTGGCCCAGCGCCAGATAGCTGCGGCACATGATGGCCAGTGCGTCGCCGGCTTCGGGGGATTCCTGATAGTGCTCGATCACGTACTGCGCGCGATCGGCCGACGCCACATACGCTTTGTTGCGCAAATAGAACTTGGCCACGTTGATCTCATACTGGGCCAGTACGTTGCGCAGGTAGATCATGCGTTGGCGCGCATCCGCAGCGTAGGCGCTATCGGGGAAGCGGCGGCTGAGTTCGGCGAAATCATCGAACGATTTCAAGTTGTAGCCCTGGTCGCGGCGCGTCTGCTTGCCGACTTCCTGGCTGCTAAACGTACGCTCGATGAAGCCGGCCGTGCGATCGAAGTTGATCAGGCCGCGCAGATAATAGGCATAATCCACATGTGGATTGAGCGGGTTCGACTTGATGAAGCGGTTGACCGTGGAATAAGCGTCATCCGGCTTGTTGTTCTTGTATTGCGCGTATGCCAGTTCGAGCTGGGCCTGCTCATTGAACGGGCCGGACGGGAAACGTGCGATCAGGCGCTGGTAGGCTTTCTCGGCGGCCGAGTAGTCAGCATGGACCAGATCGGTATGGGCCTTGGCGTAAAGCTGCGGCAGCGGCAAGGTATCGAGCGGGTCGCCCGTGTGACGGAACCACGAGCAGGCGCTCATCGTCAGTGCCAGGACGAGCACGATCAGTACTTTAAAGGCAGATGTCGGGGCGACCGGCAGCTTGGTTACGCGCATGAGTTAGAGGTTCAGATGTTTGAGCGAAAAGGGATCATAGCCGAAACCGGCGCCTGGCCGGAGGTTCAGGGATGACGGGTTCCATCATCCGTCACGAGGCGGTCGTGCCCCTGTCCGCCGCAGGCCGCAGATTCGACCAGGCTTTGGCCGAGATGTTCCCGGACTACTCGCGCTCGCGCCTGACCGCCTGGGTCAAAGCCGGCGCCGTGACGCTGGACGGCGCGCCGGCGGTACCGCGGCAACTGTTGAAGGGCGGCGAACACGTGCGGTTGGAAGCAGAGCTGGAGACCGAAGTCTCCAGTGCACCCGAAGCCATCGCGCTGGACATCGTCCACGAAGACGCCCACCTGCTGGTGCTGAACAAGCCCGCCGGCCTGGTGGTGCACCCTGGCGCCGGCAACCCGGCCGGCACGCTACTCAATGCACTGCTGCACCATGACCCGAAACTGGCCGAGCTGCCCCGCGCCGGCATCGTGCACCGCCTGGACAAGGACACTTCCGGCCTGATGGTCGTCGCCAAGACCCTGGCGGCCCATACGGCCTTGGTCGACATGCTGTCCCGCCACGACGTCGAACGCCAATACGAAGCCATCGTGCTGGGAACGCTGATTGCCGGCGGCACCGTCGATGCGCCCATCGGCCGCCATCACACTGATCGCCTGCGCCAAGCCGTGCGCGATGAAGAAGACGGCAAACACGCCGTCACGCACTACCGCCTGCGCGAGCGCTTCCGTTCTCATACGTTGATTCAGTGCAACCTGGAAACCGGGCGCACGCATCAGATTCGCGTACATATGGGGCACATCGGTCATCCATTGGTCGGTGATCCGCTATACGGCGGAAGCCTGAAATTGCCAAAGCGCGCCACACCGGAACTGGTGACTGCGCTGCGCGGCTTTCGACGCCAGGCGCTGCATGCGGAGCGCTTGTCGTTCGAACACCCTGTCACTGGCGAAACCCTGTCATTCGATGCAAAGCGTCCCGATGACATCGATGCACTGATCGTGACGATGCGTGACGATCTCGCGGTCAACGGTCCCAACGAGTAATCACCGTGCCTTCCATGACCGATGCCTGGCTGTTTCCCGATTGGACTGCACCGCGTGGTGTCCATGCAGCGGTCAGTACGTGCGATGGTCCCGGCGTTTCTCAACCGCCGTTCGGGCGCTTCAATCTCGGTTTGCGCAGCGGCGAAGACGAGCAGATCGTGCGCAGCAATCGCAGCGCCTTGCATCAGTCGCTGGCGTTGCCGGCGGAGCCGCGCTGGTTGAAGCAGGTGCATGGCAGCACCGTGGCGGAGCTGGGTCCCTTGCCCAGTCCGCAAGAGCCCGAGGCCGACGCGGCGGTGTCGCATTTGCCCGGCACCGTGCTTGCGATTCTCACGGCCGATTGCCTGCCGGTACTGTTCTGCGCCGATGACGGCGGCACCATCGGCGCGGCGCACGCCGGCTGGCGCGGGCTTGCGGCCGGCGTGCTGGAAGACACCGTCGAGCAAATGCAGCGGCCGGCAGCGAGCCTCTTGGCCTGGCTGGGACCCTGCATTGGCGCACCGTCTTATGAAGTAGGCGAAGAGGTGCGCAAGGCATTTGTTCAGCACGATGCTGCGGCGACATCCGCTTTCGTAACGACACGGCCCGGCCATTGGTTGTGCGATCTGGCCGCGCTGGCCCGACAGCGTCTTGCGGCGGCCGGTATCACACGCATTTACGGCGGCGGTTTCGATACCCGTACCGATGAACGCTTTTATTCCTATCGGCGCGAAGGCGCGCGCAGCGGGCGATTCGCGACCCTGATCTGGCTAGAACCGTAGGTTGGGGTGCGAACCCCAACATCGAGGTGCATGCAGGCAAGTAAATGTTGGGGTTCGCACCCCAACCTACGCGGGCTTAACGCATCCAGGCGCCAAGCTTGAATCATTCCGCCTCGTCCGCATTTCCGAGGGCAGTGGCGGCGCGTCCGCCAAAAACCTTTGGGGATATTTCCGATGCGAATGGACAAACTTACCTCGCGTTTCCAGCAAGCGTTGGCCGATGCGCAATCGCTGGCGGTGGGGCGCGATCACAACATGCTCGAGCCCGTGCACATCATGGCGGCCTTGCTCGACCAGCAAGGCGGATCCACCGCCCCGCTGCTGACACAAGCACACGTCAACGTACCGGCCTTCCGCCAGCGCGTGTTCGAACTGGTGGATCGCTTGCCGAAAGTCAGCGGGCAGGAAGGCAACATCCACGCCAGCAACGAACTGACGCGCCTGCTCAACCTTACCGACAAGCTCGCGCAGCAGCGTGGCGATCAGTTCATCGCCAGCGAGCTGTTCGTGCTGGCCGCGCTGGAAGACAAGGGCGAACTGGGCGCCGCGCTGAAAGCCGCTGGCGCCGCCAAGGCCAACCTGGAAGCGGCGATCGAGAAGCTGCGCGGCGGCGAAAAAGTGCAGAGCGAAAACGCCGAAGACCAGCGCCAGGCGCTGGAAAAATATTGCGTCGATCTCACGGCGCGCGCAGAGAGCGGCAAGCTCGATCCGGTGATCGGCCGCGACGAAGAAATCCGGCGCGTGATCCAGGTGCTGCAGCGTCGCACCAAAAATAATCCGGTGCTGATCGGTGAACCCGGCGTGGGCAAGACCGCCATCGTCGAAGGCCTCGCTCAGCGCATTATCAAGGATGAAGTGCCCGAGGGTCTGCGCGACAAGCGCGTGCTCTCGCTCGACATGGGCGCATTGATCGCCGGCGCAAAATTCCGCGGCGAATTCGAGGAGCGGTTGAAGGCTGTGCTCAACGATCTGGCCAAGAACGAAGGCCAGATCATCCTGTTCATCGACGAACTGCACACCATGGTCGGCGCCGGCAAGGCCGAAGGCGCGATGGATGCCGGCAACATGCTGAAGCCCGCGCTGGCGCGTGGCGAACTGCATTGCATTGGTGCCACCACGCTGGACGAATACCGCAAATACATCGAGAAGGATGCCGCGCTGGAGCGCCGCTTCCAGAAAGTGTTCGTGGGCGAGCCGAGCGTGGAAGACACCATCGCGATCCTGCGCGGCTTGAAGGAACGCTACGCCATGCATCACGGTGTGGAAATCACCGATCCGGCCATTGTTGCCGCGGCCACGCTGTCAAATCGCTACATCACCGATCGCCAACTGCCCGACAAGGCCATCGACCTGATCGACGAAGCGGCTTCACGCATCCGCATGGAAATCGACTCCAAGCCGGAAGAGCTCGATCGCCTGGAACGCCGCCTGATCCAGCTGAAGATCCAGCGCGAGATGTTGAAGAAGGAAACCGACGAAGCGTCCAAGAAGCGCCTGGCGGATCTGGACAGTGACATCGCCAAGCTGGAGCGCGAATTCTCCGATCTCGATGAAGTGTGGAAATCGGAAAAGGCCGCACTGCAGGGTGCAACCAAGGTGAAGGAGCAGATCGAGCAGACGCGCGTGGAGCTTGAAGCCGCACAGCGCCGACAGGATTACGCCAAGATGAGCGAACTCCAGTACGGCCGCCTGCCAGAACTGGAAAAGCAGCTCGCCGCGGCGCAGGCTGCCGAAAAACAGGAATTCAAGTTGGTGCAGGATCGCGTCACGGAAGAAGAGATCGCCGAAGTCGTTTCGCGCTGGACCGGTATTCCCGTCAGCAAGATGCTGGAAGGCGAGCGCGAAAAATTGCTGCATATGGAAGACTCGCTGCACAAACGCGTCGTCGGCCAGGACGAAGCAGTGCGTGCGGTTTCCGATGCGATCCGCCGTGCGCGTGCGGGGCTGTCCGATCCCAATCGCCCCTACGGCTCGTTCCTGTTTCTCGGCCCCACCGGCGTGGGCAAGACGGAACTCTGCAAGGCGCTGGCCGAATTCCTGTTCGATACGCAGGAGGCCATCGTGCGCATCGACATGAGTGAATTCATGGAGAAGCACTCCGTCGCGCGCCTGATCGGTGCGCCCCCCGGTTATGTGGGTTACGAAGAGGGTGGATACCTCACCGAAGCGGTGCGTCGCCGTCCGTACAGCGTGATCCTGCTGGATGAAGTGGAGAAAGCGCATCCGGATGTGTTCAACGTGTTGCTGCAGGTGCTGGACGATGGTCGCCTCACCGACGGACAGGGTCGCACGGTGGATTTCCGCAACACGGTGATCGTGATGACCTCCAACCTCGGCTCGCAGCTGATCCAGGAAAGCGCCGGCGACAGCGAAGCCGATTACCTGCAGATGAAAGCTGCCGTGCTCGGCGTGGTGCAGGCGCACTTCCGTCCGGAATTCATCAACCGTCTGGATGAGCTTGTCGTGTTCCGTCCGCTGGAGAAAAAGCAGATCCGCAAGATCGCGCTGATCCAGCTCACCTATCTGGAAAAGCGTCTGGCCGAACGCCAGCTCAAGCTGGAAATCGATGACAAGGCGTTGGATCTGCTCGGTAACGTCGGTTTCGATCCGGTATACGGCGCACGGCCGCTCAAGCGCGCGATTCAGCAGCAGCTGGAAAATCCATTGGCAAAGGAAATCCTGGAAGGACGCTTCTTATCGGGTGACACGATCTCTGTGGGAGCCGAAGGCGGGCACCTGGTGTTCCGTAAAGCGTGATGTTCCGAAGGCTCAGTGTTTTTGATGGCGTCAGGCGTATATCTTGATTGCGAATTGCAACAATGCGCAAGCAAAATCCCGGCCGATCAGCCGGGATTTTGCTTGCGCAACACATGGCGCTCTGTAACGGCTTATTGTGAGGCTGCAGATATGTCTATTAGCACTTTAGAACAGCTGCTGCATGTCTTCTACAAAATATTCGAAGTTAGAGGCATTCATGGCTGCCTTTTGCCTGTCCACCGATACGAGCTGATGAGCTGCTGACTCGTGGACGATCCGTAAAAAGATGCAGCCAAACCGGTGAAGGCCGTATTGCAGGACTAGCAAGTTGGAATGAAAACATTCAACCGGGTAGAACTCGTGGCCGCTAGATTATCTCCACTTAGCTCCGTTGCTGCGAGCTACGGCATGTTGGCTCGGGTATGGATGACGGTGGCACGGCGGGCAAGTACGGGGAGCGAGGAGTCATGGACAGAAAAAAAATCCCGGCACATCGGCCGGGATTTTCCATGCATGCTTCGCATGTAGTGCTTGGCAGTGGGCTTGTTGGGTCACCAGTGATAGATCACTTTGGTGTAATAGTAGCGCCCATTGAAGCCCGCGGGTGAAAAATTTGAATAGGGGATCGTGCCGTTCACGTTGTTGGCGGCAATCGTCTTGTCCGGATAACTGTTGGTCGCGTTGTTGACGCCCAGCGTAAACGTCCAATCATCGAGGTTGTAGCTGCCGGCCAGATCAAGCACCCATTGCGGGTTGTAGGTCTGATTGAGCAGGTACGAACTGTTGCTGTATGAGGTGAAGTTGCCATAGCGGGTGAGGTTGCCGTTGAACACCCAGTGGCCCAGCGCGTAGTTCTCGTTGAGGATCAACTTGGTGCGCGGGGTGGAGTCGGCCAGCAATCCCTTGATGTCGCGATTGGTCACACGCTGCAACTGCAAGCCCAGTGCATCCAGCTGCGCCGGGTTGGGCGCAACGTGCGTCACTCGCGTGCGGTTGTAGTTGTAGCTGAGCGTGCTGTCCAGCACACCGCCACCCAGGTTGGCGCGATAACTGCCGACCAGGTCGCCGCCCTGGGTGCGCGTATTCACTGCGTTGGTGAAGTACTGCGCCGAGCTGTAGGCCACGTTGGTAATGCCATTGGCGGCCAGGTAGTCCACCACGATCGGCCGGTTGAGCCCGCTCAGCGTGCTGGAAAGCACGATGCGGTTGTAGATGTTGATCTGGTACAGATCGAACGTCAGCGTCAGCGGATCGATCGGATTGAACACCGCTCCGACCGTGTAGTTGTGCGAACGCTCCGGCCGCAACGCCTGCGCACCCAGCAATTGCGCCACCGGGTTGCTTACCGGCAACAGGCCGGTCTGATAGATGCCCGGTGCAATGCCGGGGCCGGCGCTGCTCGGTGTGAGATAGGCCGAGCCGATCTGCGAATAGTCTTCTTGGGCCAACGAAGGGGCGCGGAAACCGGTGGAGACACTCGCGCGCAAGGCAAAGCGATCGGTGAAGTCGTAACGGCTGGCCAGCGCGCCGGACACCGTGTTGCCGAAGTCGTTGTAATCCTCGTGCCGCACCGCGAACGAGGTGCCGAGTTTGTCAGTGAGGTTGGTTTCCAGGCTGACGTACTGCGCCACATCGCTGCGGCTCCACGAACCGACGTTCACCGGGCTGTAGCCACCGAAGCCTTGCGCTCCGCCCGTCACACCCGAGGTGCCGACGTAATAGGAAGCCGGATCGCCCGCCTTGATCTCATACGTGTTGCGCTGATATTCACCGCCGAACGCCACCGTGACTGGATTGGGCAGCCAGCCGACGTTGAAATCCTTGGCGATATCCACGTCCACCAGTTGCTGTGCGGTGGACACGATGCCATCGAAGAAGGTGGTCGGCGTGTAGCCGAAGTCGTGCAGGAAGGCGTAGTTCGCGGTGTGGATGGTATCGAGCGATACGCGGTTGCCGCCGTAGTTGGCGCTTACATCCCAGCGCCAGCCACCGGCGGTGGTGCCGCGCACGCCGGCGACGAATTGCTGATCGGTGCTACGCGATTCCAGCAGCGGCTGATAGCCATCCGGATAAAGCGCATTGAGCTGCGCCTTGATCGACGAGGGATAGCCGAATGGATTGCGGTACAGCTCATCGGAAACGCCGTTGCGGAAGTGATAGCTGCCGAAGGCGTAGAACTGGATGTCATGGGTAATGTCGTACTGCGAATTGAAAAACAGGTTGTGCTCGCTGACGGTGGGGTCGCCGAACACCTGCTTCTCGCCCAATTGCGGATAGCGGATATCGACGCCGCCATGATTGGTCGGATCCTGATGGCCATCATCCAGCGTAAAGCGCAGCCAGCCCTTGTCACCATTCAACGGAATACCGAAGTTGACCGAACCTTGCCATTGCTTGCCGCCGCCGCGCTGATAACGGCCAGCATCCAGTTCGGCCGAGCCGCCTTGCGCACCGTGCTTCAGGATGATGTTGATCACCCCCGCGATGGCATCGGAGCCATATTGCGCAGACGCGCCATCGCGCAGCACTTCGATATGGTCGATCGCAGACAACGGAATGGTATTGAGATCCACCGGCGCCGATCCGCGGCCGATGGTGCCATCGACGTTCACCATCGAACCGCTGTGCCAGCGCTTGCCATCGACCAGCACCAGTACTTCATCCGGTGCGAGCCCGCGCAAGGTGGCGGGGCGCTGCGAATCAGTTGCATCGGTGGCGGCAGGGCGGGGGAAGTTCAACGACGGAATCAGCCGCGCCAGCGCCGTGGAAAGTTCGGTGGTGCCGGTGCCTTGCAAGGCCGACGCGGGTACCACGTCGATCGGCGACAACGAGCTGCTGTCGGTACGGTTCTGCGCGCGCGTGCCGGTGACAATCACCGCCTGCAGATTTTTCGCGTTGCCGTTCGAAGAGGTATTGGTGGTGGTATCTTGCGCCGCCGCCGCGGAAGCCAGCGCGAGCAGGATGGAAGCCATAAGCAGCGCGGTCGCGTTTTTGGCCGAGCCGTTCTGCTGAGACCTGGCCTGATACGACCGGTTGTTGTCGTGAGTCATTGCGGATGGTTCCCCTAAGCGTTGTCGTTGCTGCGTAGCAGCAAATTGCAGATTAATGACAATGGTGCTGAGCAGCAACCGATCATTGGGCGTCTAAAAGTCCAAATGGAAATATCCATGCCGGACACGCATTTATCCGTGCCTCGATGCCCGTTCTCCCGTTGCAAGCATCGTTACGGCCTCGTGTAGACGACGTATATCGAGCTTTCAATTCGTGAGCCGCAGGCGCTGCCGGCGGGGATGCAATCCCAGCATGAGGAAAGCTGGGGCTTGCAGCCCCGCCTGCGCGCGCAACGAACCTCCCTATGCACGCCGGATGCCCCGCTCTAAGATGCTGCGGCCTGAGGTGACTGCCGGCCTTGCCGACAGTTGAAACGGGAATCCGGTGCGTCGCCTGCGCGGCCATGCCGGAGCTGCCCCCGCAACGGTAGGCGAGCAACACGATTCGCACATGGCCACTGTGCTTGCACGGGAAGGCGCGAATCGGAAGGCCAGTCCTTCGCTCGCAAGCCCGGAGACCGGCCACAGGTTGAAACCGTACAGGCGGAGGGCCATGTCGGCGGCCGCTGCGCCAGTATCGGCACCGTCGTCTTCCTCCTTATCAATAAGTGTCTGGCTGAGATGCCGGGCAAATGGAGGAAGTTATGAGCGATCCATCATCACGCGACACGATGACGCCGGAAGAGCGTTATCGCGAACGCATGCAGCGCAAGAAAGAACTGGTCGACCGCAAGATTGCGCGCGCCACCATCGATCGCGGCGTGCTGGTGGTGAACACCGGCAACGGCAAGGGCAAGAGTTCGTCCGGCTTCGGCATGCTGGCGCGCTCGCTGGGGCACGGCTTCAAGTGCGGCGTGGTGCAGTTCATCAAGGGCACCTTTTCCACCGGTGAGGAAGCGTTCTTTCGCCACTTTGCCGGCGACCAGCTCGACTACCATGTGATGGGCGAAGGCTTTACCTGGGAAACGCAGGACAAGGCGCGCGATATCGCAGCGGCGCAAGCGGCGTGGACGATTGCCGCGGGCATGCTGGCCGATCCCGCCTACGACTTCGTGTTGCTGGATGAATTGAATATTGCGCTGGTAAAGCAATACGTGCAGCTCGAGCAGGTGCTGGAAGCCGTCACTGCACGCCCGTCACGGCAGCATGTGGTGATCACCGGGCGCGGCGCGCCGGATGGCTTGATGGCCGTGGCCGATACCGTGACCGAAATGCGCGTGGTGAAGCATGCCTTCGATAACGGCATCAAGGCGCAGAAGGGCATTGAACTGTGAGCGCTAGACGCTGCCCTGCATTGCTGGTTTCCGCGCCTGCGTCCGGACAAGGCAAGACTTCGGTGACGTCCGCGCTTGCGCGCTGGCACACCCGACAAGGGCGGCGTGTGCGAGTGTTCAAGACCGGACCGGATTTTCTCGATCCGATGGTGCTGGCGCGTGCCGCCGGTACATCGTCCTATCAGCTTGATCTGTGGATGTGCGGCGAAGCGGACGTGCGTCGGCGTCTGTTCGACGCTGCCGGCGAGGCGGATCTGATTCTGGTGGAAGGCGTGATGGGTTTGTTCGACGGTGCTCCGTCCAGCGCCGACCTCGCGCAGCAACTGGGCTTGCCGGTGCTGGCGGTGATCGACGGTTCGGCGATGGCGCAAACGTTTGGCGCGCTTGCTTGTGGACTGGCGACGTACCGCGATGGCGTGTCGATGTACGGCGTGGCAGCCAACCGCATCGGCAGCGCGTATCACGCACAACTGTTGCAGGAAAGCCTGCCGCCCTCGCTGCATTGGCTGGGTGCGTTGCCGCGCGACGATCAGCTTGCTCTGCCCGAACGGCATCTTGGCCTGATTTCCGCTGATGAACTGGGTGATATCGATGCACGCCTCGACGGTTTGGCTGCTGCATGGGCAAAGCATGCGGCTACCGAATTGCCGCCACCGGTAACGTTTGAGGCAACCACGGTCGAGGCCATCCCGCCGTTACTGCAGGGCAGGCGCATCGCGGTGGCGCGCGATGATGCATTCTGCTTCCTGTATCCGGCGAACCTGGATTTGCTGCGCGAATCGGGTGCGGAGCTGCGTTTCTTCTCGCCCATTGCCGGCGATGCGTTGCCTGAGTGCGATGCGGTGTGGTTGCCGGGTGGTTATCCGGAACTGCATCTGCAAGCTTTGTCGCAGCGGCGCGATCTGCATGCCGCCTTGCGTGCGCACCGCGATGCCGGCAAGCCGATGCTGGCCGAATGCGGCGGTTTGTTGTTTGCGCTCGATGCGTTGGCGGACCGGGATGGCCAATCCGCCAACATGGCTGGCCTATTGCGTGGACAGGCGGCGATACAGCCCCGCTTGGCTGCATTGGGTTTGCAGGGGGCCGTGTTGCCGGAGGGTGAGCTGCGCGGGCATACCTTTCATTACGCGCAGGCGTCCATCGATGCGCAGCCGCTCGCTTACGCATTCAATCCGAACAAGGGGCCTTGCAAGGAAGCGGTGTATCGGGATCGGCGGCTTACAGCCAGCTTCGTGCACTTCTACTTTCCCTCGAATCCGTCAGCGGCATTGCGGTTGTTCTTGCCATGAAAGCATCGAACGCAGCCAGGGATGAAATCCCGGCATCGAATGCCATCGGAATGCTGGGATTTCGTCACGGCCTACAGAGCCACCCACAAGGCCGGGGAGAACGATGAGCACGGCGTTGGCGATGCTCGCCGCTATCTTGCTGGATCGCCTGCTGGGCGAACCGCGCCGCTGGCATCCGCTGGTGATCTTCGGTCGCATGGCGAATCAAGTCGAACAACGCCTGCTTGCAGATCGACGCGCGAATGGCGTGCTCGCCTGGTCATTGGCCGTGCTGCCGGGCGTGGTGTTCTTGGCGCTCATCCAACGCTATGCACCAGCGTGGCTCGCCTGGTGCATAGCGGTGATCGTGTTGTACGGCGCGCTGGGTTTGCGCAGTCTCGGTGAGCACGCGCGGCCCGTGGCACAGGCGCTTGCAGCGGGCGAACTGGATCAAGCGCGCAACGCGGTCGGTCGCATGGTCAGCCGCAATACGCTGCCGCTGGATGCCGGCCAGGTTGCGGCAGCCGCCACCGAGTCGGTGTTGGAAAATGGCAATGATGCCGTCTTCGGCGCGCTGTTCTGGTTCGCGATCCTCGGTGCACCCGGCGCGTTGCTCTATCGCTTGGCCAACACGCTGGATGCCATGTGGGGTTATCGCACACCGCGCTATGAACGCTTCGGCTGGGCTGCGGCGCGTATCGACGATGTGTTCAATTTCATTCCAGCGCGGCTTACGGCTTTCACGTATGCCTTGTGTGGCCATTTCGAAACAGCATTGCGTTGTTGGCGCATCCAGGCGCCGCAATGGGATAGTCCCAATGCCGGGCCCGTCATGGCGGCAGGTGCCGGGGCGCTGGGTGTGAAGCTTGGCGGCGCGGCGCCCTATGACGGTGTGTGGGAGGCGCGTCCCGAACTCGGCGAGGGCACTACACCCGATGCCGAAGCCATCCATCGTGCCTTGCAACTGCTGCATCGTGGCGTCGTGCTCTGGCTTGCTGTTGCATGGTTGTTGGCCATGGCGATGCAAGGAGGCCTGCATGCTTGAGCATGGTGGCCGTTTGCGTCGGGCGGTGCAGGCATACGGCATTTCGCTGGAACAATGGCTGGATCTATCGACCGGTATCAGTCCGTTTGGATGGCCGCTGCCGGATATTCCGTCTTCTGCTTGGCGGCGCCTGCCTGAGGACGATGATGGCCTGCTAGAAGCGGCTTGCGCGTACTACGAAGCGCCGCAGCTTTTGCCGGTGGCCGGTTCGCAAGCGGCCATTCAAGCATTGCCGTTGCTACGGCCCGCGTCGCGTGTCGGCATCATGGCGCCGGGTTATGCCGAGCACGCGCAGGCATGGCAGCGGGCTGGCCATCATGTGGTAATGGAATCCGCCGATGCTTTGCTGGCAAATGTCGCCAGGTGGGATGTGCTGGTGCTGATCCATCCCAACAATCCTGGCGGCGAGCGCTTTGACCCTGCGCGGCTGTTGCAGCTTCATGCCGAACTGGCCGCACGCGGTGGCTGGCTTGTTGTCGACGAAGCCTTTATGGACGTCGCGCCACAGGCAAGCGTATGTCGCTATGCAGATCGCGAAGGTCTGGTGGTATTGCGCTCGGTGGGCAAGTTCTTTGGATTGGCCGGTGCGCGTGCCGGTTTCGTGTGTGCGGCGCCTGCGTTGCTTGAAATGTTGCAGGAACAACTCGGGCCGTGGACCTTGAGCGGGCCCGCGCGCCATGTGTTGCGGCATGCGTTGGCGGATCGCACCTGGCAAGTACAGGCACGTTTACGCCTGCTGGAAACAAGTGAACGTCTGCGCGCATTGCTTGCACGACATGGCTTGGAGCCTTCCGCAGGTTGCGGCCTGTTCCAATGGTGCCGTCACGATGATGCTCCGCAGATACATCGGGCGCTCGCGGCGCGTGGCATTCTCAGCCGCCTGTTCGACGCACCGCCGAGCTTGCGCTTCGGATTGCCGCCTGACGAAATCGCCTTTGCGCGTCTCGATCACGCGCTGGCGGAGGTATTGCCATGACCGCGCGCGTGCTGATGGTGCAAGGGTGCACCTCCGATGCCGGCAAGAGCACGCTGGTGGCGGCGTTGTGCCGGTGGGCGTATCGGCGCGGCGTGCGTGTTGCGCCATTCAAACCGCAAAACATGGCCTTGAATTCAGCGGTCACCGTGGATGGCGGCGAGATAGGACGCGCACAAGCGGTACAGGCGCAGGCGTGCGGGCTGGAGCCAAGCATCGATTTCAATCCCATCTTGTTGAAACCGAACAGTGACGTAGGCGCGCAAGTGATCGTGCACGGTCATCCGGTGGCCAACATGGATGCGCGCGACTATCACGACTACAAGCGTCGTGCGTTTGACGCCGTCATGGCCTCGCATAAACGCCTCGTCGATGCCTACGATGCCGTAATCGTCGAAGGCGCCGGCAGCCCTGCCGAAATCAATCTGCGCGATCGCGATATTGCCAACATGGGCTACGCAGAGGCCGTGGATTGCCCGGTGATCCTGATCGCCGATATCGATCGTGGCGGCGTTTTCGCCCATCTGGTTGGCACCTTGGCTTTGCTTTCACCGCGTGAACGCGCACGTGTGGTCGGCTTTGTGATCAATCGTTTTCGCGGCGATCTGGCGTTGTTGCAATCGGGGCTGGAGTGGCTGGAACGCGAGACCGGCAAGCCGGTGCTGGGCGTGCTGCCGTATCTGCATGGCCTGCATCTGGAGGCGGAAGATGCGTTGCCACGTGAACGCATGGATAAATCGGCGGAAGCTCTGCGCGTTGCCGTGCCGGCGTTGCCGCGCATCAGCAATCACACGGACTTCGATGCATTGCGTGCGCACCCAGGCGTCGATCTGCACTTCGTCGGGCCGGGCGACGCTATTCCGGCGTGTGACCTGATCATTCTGCCGGGCTCCAAATCCACGCGTACCGATCTGGCATGGTTGCGCATGCAAGCCTGGGATGTGGCGATCGCGCGTCATCTGCGTTATGGCGGCAAGTTGCTTGGCATCTGCGGTGGCTTGCAGATGTTGGGACACGCCGTGCACGACCCCCTGGGCATCGAAGGCGAGGCCGGCTCCAGCGAGGGGCTGGGCTGGCTGGACCTGGAAACCACGCTGGAACCGCACAAGCAGCTGCATCGTGTGCATGGCAGGCTGGCCTTCGCCGAAGCCAGCGTGCAGGGCTATGAAATCCATTGCGGCGTCAGCCGCGGTGCGGCCCTGGCAAATCCGTTCGCGTGCCTGGATGATGGCCGCTGCGATGGCGCGCTATCGGCGGATGGGCGGGTGATGGGCAGCTATTTGCATGGTTTGTTCGATGGTCCGCAAGCCTTGGCTGCGTTGTTGCGTTGGGCTGGATTGCCACACGCGGCGCCGATGGATATACGCGCCTTGCGTGACGCGGATATCGAACGCCTGGCGGACGCGGTGGAGGCGCATTTGGATGTCCAGCGCTTGTGGCAATGGCTGGCATGAAAGGGAACTCAGGTGGCCCCGTCACGCTCGGCACGGCGCATCATCGACGATGCCCTGTTCCAGCGATCATTGATGGGATAGGGCAATCCTCCGTATCCTTCTTTTCTCATTTGATATCTGCGCCAGCGGCACCATAGCGTGTTGGACTTGGCCAGATAGGCCTGAACCGCTGCAACGGCCTCTTCCCTGGACAGGCTGATCATCTCCGAATTCTGCCATTGCACCTTCGGGCTGCAGAACCACGCCGGAGCCACTTCCTGTTTCAAGATGTCCTCAATCTCATCGATGGAATAACCAGACTCCTGCATCAGGCGGATGGCCCAGTGGTATTCCGAATCCCTCATCTCCCAGTCGACCAAGAGCCCAAACAGCGCTTCCCATACCGACCCGCGGCGCTTGATATCCAGTGGAGGCAATGCCATGACGTATTACCTTTGTGTTCGTTGATAGATCGATCCCCAAGCCGTATCGGCGCCATAGGCCGCCAGCATGCTGCCGGCCAAGGCCATGACGCCAACGCAAACAGGGGCGGTGGCCGCGCAAAGACCGAATGCCACGGCCGCACTGCCAACTGCCACGCCACCGGCGATACCCGCGCCAGCCAGGGTGCCTTGCCGCATCATTTCAAGGGGTTTGTCGTCCGCCTTGGCGACTTCGTATACGGCGATGGCAAACGAGGCCAGCATTACCCTTCGACCGGCTCGTCCTAACCATTTGGCTTGGTTCATGACCCTTGGACGGGGTCTCCCAGCGCTATCGATGATGTCGCCATAAACGGCGTTTTGTTGATGTGGTGACAGTTGCGAAAAGCGTTTTTGAAATCGCTCGGCAGCATACTTTTCCTCCAATTCGGACAACGTTAGTCCTGCCCGCTTCAGTTGGGTAGCGTAGGCGCGCACAGTCGGGCTGGTCCTCGCGCGCATCCCCTCCAAGATGCTATTGCGTACAGCATGAGCCTGCTCGGCGGCGGTGCGTGCTGAAAGCTGTCCCGTATCGACCGCTGCTTTGAGTTCTCGTGCCATTTCGCCGACATCCCGTTGGTATTGCGCTCGCATGCACGAGTCATGGATGGCGGCCGCTGCGAAATGCGAGGTGGCTGCATAGAGCTGGAAGAGTGCGTGGTCTAGTGCCGCAAGATCCTCTCGCGTGTTTTCCCGGCCGTTGCTTGTATCAGTCATGGCTTCTTGCCCGTGATGTGTAGTGACTTGATAAAGCATAGAAACCAGAGGTGGATCGGTGCAGTTATGCTTTAAGGCAGAACATGTAGGAATTGCCCAGGGCATCTGTAGGGCCAAACATGGCCCATGTGGCTCCCACCGTCGAGCGGTTGCCATTTAAATGCACAAACACGGTCATTGGTAAGATTGTTTTTATGACAACCTTGGGGATGGGTGATGGAGGTGGGAGAGCTTTGCCATTTTTTTTCAAGCGCGGGCGATGACCGATGCGTACCTTGATCCTCGGCGGCGCCCGTTCCGGCAAAAGTGCCCTGGCCGAGCGGCTGGCCAGCGAAAGCGCGCGCGATGTGGTCTACGTCGCCACCGCACAAGCCGGTGATGCGGAAATGGCAACGCGCATCGCCCATCACCGCGCACGCCGTCCGCAACAATGGCTATGTGTGGAAGAGCCGATCCGGCTTGCCGAGGTGCTGCGCGAACATGCCCGCGAGCATCGTTGCATCCTGGTCGATTGCCTTACGCTCTGGCTCAGCAATCTGCTCGGCAATGCCGACGAGCATGCTTTCCACCGCGAACGCACGCATCTGCTGGATACGTTGCCCAACTTGCCAGGCGAATTATTGATGGTCAGCAACGAAGTCGGCCTCGGCATTGTGCCGCTCGGCGAATTGACGCGCCGTTTCGTCGACGAAGCCGGACGCCTGCATCAAGCCATTGCCGCCGTCAGCGAACGCGTCGTGTTCGTTGCCGCCGGTTTACCTCTAGCCCTGAAAGGAAACTTGCCATGAGCCTTGAATGGCTTTCTTCACCTTGTGTCCAGCCCGATCCTGCATCTGCAGACGCGGCGCGTGCGCATCAGCTGCAACTGACCAAGCCGCCGGGCTCGCTCGGCATATTGGAAGCCGCCGCGATCCAGTTGGCGTCATTGCAGCGCTCGGAGCAGCCGACGGTGGATCGCGTGTGGATCAGCGTGTTTGCGGCCGATCATGGCGTGGCCGCGGAAGGCGTTTCGGCTTTTCCGCAAGTGGTGACCGGCGAGATGGTACGCAACTTCGCCACCGGCGGTGCAGCCATCAGCGTGCTGGCACGCAGCCTGGATGCGAAGCTGGATGTGGTGAACCTGGGGACAGTGAACGATCCAGGAGAGATCGCAGGCGTGCGTCGCGCGATCATCGCGCCGTCCACGGCGAATTTCTGCCTTGAGCCGGCGATGAGCAACGCGCAACTGGAAGCGGCGCTTGCCGCCGGTGCCGATAGCGTGCGCGAAGCGCACAACGCCGGCGCGCAATTGTTTATTGGTGGCGAGATGGGTATCGCCAACACCACTTCTGCCGCCGCATTGGCGAGTGCATTGCTGGATGAGCCGCCTTCCACCCTCGCCGGTGCCGGCACCGGCCTCAACGCTGCAGGTATCAAGCACAAAGTGACCGTGCTTGAACGTGCCTTGGCGCAGCATGCCGCCGCCACCACCGCACTGGAACAGTTGCGTTGCCTGGGCGGTTTTGAAATCGCGGCGCTGGTGGGCGCCTATGTAGCCGCAGCGCAGGCGGGCATCCCGGTGCTGGTGGATGGCTTTATCAGTACGACGGCCGCGTTGACGGCGGTAATGATTCAGCCTGACGTGCGTCCATGGCTATTGTTCTCCCATCGGTCGAAAGAGCACGGGCACGCGAAGCTGCTGTTGACGCTGCAAGCCGAGCCGCTGATCGATCTGGGGCTTCGTTTGGGCGAAGCGAGCGGCGCGGCGATCGCCGTGCCGCTGCTGCGGCTTGCCTGCGCGTTGCACAACGGCATGGCGACGTTCGAGCAAGCCGGTGTGTCCAATGTCGATTGAGTTGCTGCGGCATGGCGATACTGCGCAGCGCAGTTATCGTGGCCAGCTGGACGACGCCTTGAGCGAGCTGGGTTGGTCGCAGTTGCGTGCAGCGGTGCAAGGGCGCGAATGGGATGGCATTATTTCGTCATCGCTGCAGCGTTGCGCGGCGTTTGCGCGTGAGTTGTCGCAAGCGCGCGGCTTGCCGCTGCGCATCGATGCGCGGCTTGCCGAATATCACTTCGGTGCATGGCAGGGCGTGCCGATCGAACGCATTGCGGAAGAGCAGGGCGATGCGCTGGCGCAGTTTTGGGCTGATCCGGTAAAGCATCCGCCGCCGGGTGCGGAAACCTTTGCAGCGTTTCGTGACCGCTTGTGCGCAGCATTGGATGATATTGCGCTGGAATCCGGTGCGCGACGCGTGCTGGTGATCACGCACGGCGGCGCTATTCGCTTGCTGCGTTGCCGGGTCGAGCAGCGCAGCTATGGCGACATGGCTGGCATCGAGGTGCCACACGCTTCGTTGCATCCGTTGCCTTGGCCGGTGGGGGTATCGGCCTGATGCGCGCCTTGCTGCTGGCCATCGGTTTCCTGACGCGCCTGCCGGTGCCGGCGCAGGCGTACGACGACCCGAACGCGAAAGCGGCGTCGCTGGCCTGGTATCCGTTGGTCGGTGTACTGATCGGTTTGTTGCTTGGCGTTTTCGCCTGGTTGTTGCATGAAACCCCGGCGCTGCTGTCGTCCGCTTTGCTGGTGACGGCCTGGGTGGCGTTGACGGGTGCCTTGCATCTGGATGGACTGGCCGACAGCGCGGACGCGTGGATCGGTGGCATGGGCGATCGCGAAAAGACGCTCGCGATCATGAAAGATCCGCGCTGCGGTCCGGCCGGCGTGGTGTCCCTGGTGTTGGCGCTGCTATTGAAGTTTGCCGCGGTGGCAAGCCTGGGGCCGGCACCCTGGGCTGCCTTGTTGCTGGCGCCGCTGTTGGCGCGTGCTGGGCTTACTGCGCTGTTTCTCGTCACACCTTATATACGCAGCGGTGGACTGGGCGCGGCGCTGACGGATGCGCCGCGCCGGGCATGTGGCGTGGCCTTGCTGCTTACGGCACTGGGCTGCGTGCTGTTCGGTGGGCGCGGTCTGCTGGCGTTTTTGCTCGCAGCGGCCGTATTCGGCCTGTGGCGGCAGGCTTGCCTCAACCGGCTGGGCGGCTGCACCGGCGACACGGCCGGCGCGCTGGCCGAGATGATGGAAGTAGCGGTGCTGGTGGGTTTCGCCGTACGCTGATAAGGACCGTTGAAATCAGTCCTTCCGTCCCGATAATCACCCGCGGCCATCGGCTCCGATGGTGTGCGAAGCCTTTTCCTATGCCTATCTACGAATTCCAATGCAACGCCTGCGGTCACCGTTTCGACCGCCTGCAAAAACTTTCCGACCCCGACCCGTCCACCTGCCCGAGCTGCGGTGCCGAACAGGTGCAGCGCCAGCTCAGCGCGCCGCAGTTCCGTCTTGCCGGTGGTGGCTGGTACGAAACGGACTTCAAGAAGGACGGCGACAAGAAGCGCAACCTGGCCGGAGATGCCGCCGCCAGCACGAGCACGTCGTCGGAAACGAGTGCCAGTCCGTCGCCTGCGCCCGCTCCCGCGGCTACTTCGACATCGACGACCTGACGTAGGTTGGGGTGCGAACCCCAACATGCGCAATGTATGTACATGGCGATGTTGGGGTTCGCACCCCAACCTACGCGTCAAACGGCGCGATACCGTGGGGAATGCTAAGATTCCGGGCCTTTTCCACGCCAGATTCGCCGCCCCGCGCGGCCCGGAGCATCAAGCGCATGCGCACGCATTACTGCGGCCTCATCAACGAGTCGCTGGTCGGCCAGACCGTTACCCTGTGCGGCTGGGTCAACACCCTTCGCCTGCAGAGCCACGTCGCTTTCGTCGATCTGCGCGACCATGAGGGCATCGCCCAGGTCGTGATCGAGCGCGAAAACGCCGACGCGTTCGAGGTGGCCGGTGAGCTTGGCTACGAGTACTGCGTGAAGGTGACCGGCAGCATCCGCAAGCGCCTGTCCGCCAATGACAAGCTCAAGACCGGTACGGTCGAGCTGCTGGCGGAGAAGGTGGAGATTCTCAATGCCGCGAAGGATCTGCCGTTCGCGCTGCACGAGAACCCCAACGAGGACATGCGGATGACCTACCGCTACCTCGACCTGCGCCGCCCTGACATGCAACAGATGATGCGCACGCGCATCAAGCTGGTGCAATCGCTGCGCCGTTATCTGGATGCGCGCGGTTTCCAGGATATGGAAACGCCGATTCTCACCAAGGCCACGCCGGAGGGCGCGCGCGATTACCTGGTGCCCAGCCGCGTGCATCCCGGCCAGTTCTATGCGCTGCCGCAATCGCCGCAGCTGTTCAAGCAGATCCTGATGATGGCCGGCTTTGATCGCTACTATCAGATCGCCCGCTGCTTCCGTGACGAAGACCTGCGCGCCGACCGCCAGCCGGAATTCACCCAGCTCGACATGGAATTCGCCTTCGTCGAAGAGAAGGACGTGCAGGATTTCGTCGAGGCGATGATCCGCCACGTGTTCAAGGAAGTGGTTGGTGTGGAGCTGGCTG
>NZ_DATEJY010000187.1:0-3145 GCF_035277725.1 Dyella sp.
AAGCCGGGATCCAGCGACTTACAGGTCGTCAAAGACACTGGGCCCCGGCGTTCGCCGGGGCGACGAATCGCTAGCTTTGAATTTGCTGGAAAAAAAGGGGCTTCGGTTGAGTTGCAGATGTGCTTGTCTAGAGCGCAGCGAATTTCCCCCGGACAGCAATGAGCTTTCGCTGGAATGACGAAAAAGGGAACGTCCGGTGGTGAAAAGTCCTGGTTTTGAGTGTTAGGGTGGGTTGCGAGCGTAGCGAACGGATGTCGCAACGTGAGCGTCAGAGGCATTAGGCGGAATATCGAGCAATGCGTGGACATGCGGGTTTTGCATTTATTTTGCTGCTGGGCAAATCATTGACTGCCGTGGCCGGCCATAACCCCATCGTCCTGCGCGAATTCATCACCACAGCCCCACCCACAAAGCAAAGCCACGCCTCCACCATTGTCGAAACACCAAGCGGCCTCGTCGCAGCCTGGTTCGGCGGCAAACAGGAACGCGATCCCAGCGTCGGCATCTGGCTCTCGCGCCACGTGCATGGCCACTGGACCACGCCAGTCGAAGTAGCCAATGGCGTGCAACCCGATGACCATCGCGAGCCGACCTGGAATCCCGTGCTGTTTCTTCCGCGCCACGGACCGCTGATGCTGTTCTACAAAGTCGGCCCTGATCCACAACACTGGCGCGGCATGGTCAAGACATCCAGCGACAACGGCGTGCATTGGTCCAACGCGCACGCGCTGCCGGGTGGTGTTCTTGGGCCCATCAAGGACAAACCGGTGCAACTCGCCGACGACAGCGTCGTCAGTCCATCAAGCACCGAGCTGGGGCGCTGGACGATTCATTTCGAGCTTTCCCGCGACGGCGGCGCGACCTGGCAGCAAAGTAATGCGGTGCCCAACCCTGAGGGCATCGAAGCCATCCAGCCCAGCCTCTTGCCCTGGGGTCGCGGCAAGCTGCAGGCGATCGGGCGCACCAAGCAGAATCGCCTGTTCGATACCTGGTCCAGCGATGGCGGGCATACCTGGTCTAGCCTGAAGCTGCTGGACGTGCCCAATCCCAATTCCGGCATCGATGCGGTGATACTCGCCGACGGCCGTGCCTGCCTGGTCTACAACCCGACGGAGCACGGCAAGGACTGGTGGGAAGGCCGCGGCACGCTCGCGGTCGCCATCTCGGCGGATGGAGTTCATTGGAAACAAGTACTTACGCTGGAAAACAGCCCCGGCGCCGAGTTCTCCTACCCGGCCGTCATCCAGGCCCAGGATGGCCGGATACACATCACCTATACGTGGAAGCGGCTGCGCATTGCCCACGTGGTGCTCGATCCCAAACAGCTTTGAGCGCTGCCTGATCGTTCGGGCGAGCGCAAGATACAGAAAAAGTTCCATTTCTGTTGCGTCGCGACTTGCCACGATCTAAACAACGCATATAAGCTTCAGGCCACATATATATGAACTGGACGTTCGTATATGAATGATCGGGACGATCAGCGTTGGGGGAGTTATGAGGGTTGCAGTTTCACTGCAGAAGATCAGCACAACGCGACCGGTTTGCGGAGCGGGGCGGCAACATGCGTGATGATGGCAATTATGAAGGTTTTCGCGCCGTGCGACATGCTTCCGCCGCAGATGCCCTTCTTGCTGACGTCACCTCACACGGCGAAACCGTATCGTCGGTATCCGTGATGACTTCTCCCGGCAAACAAGACGTTTTCCTCGCCGCCGATGTGGGCGGCACGCACGCGCGTATCGGCCTGATTGCTTTTCAGCCGGGGCAGGGCATTCCCACCACGCTGGCGTACCACGTGTACAAGTGTGCGGACTTTGCCAGCTTCGATGCGATCGTGCATGCCTTCTGTGATGCCTACTCGACCAAGCCGCAGCGCCTTGCGCTGGCGTGCGCGGGCTTTCTGCACGAAGGCGAGGTGGTCAATAACAATTTGCAGTGGCCCATCGTTCCGGCTGAGCTGGAAAGGGCGCTGGCGCTGCGCGAAGTGAAAGTGCTCAACGACTTTGAAGCGTTGGCCTACGGCACGGCATATCTCGATCCCGCCAGCATGGTCACGCTGCACGATCCCCGCCGCAGCAGGCAGGCCGAAGAAGGCCCGGTGGTGGTGGTTGGACCGGGTACAGGGCTTGGCGTAGCGGTACGCCTGCCTGGTGCACCGCCACATGTGCTGGCGACCGAGGCGGGGCATATCCAACTGGCAGCGCGCGTCGGTCGGGAGCAAACTGTGCTCGGCGAACTGGTGGCGCCTGATACGCATATTCCTTACGACTCGGTATTGTCTGGTCCTGGCCTGCTGCGTTTGTACCAAGCAGTGTGCCGTCTCGACGGCGTGCCGTGCGAATGCGACGAACCGGCCGCCATCACCGCCGCGGCATGCGCCAACACGAATGCGCAAGCGGTGGAAGCATTGCAGTTGTTCTGCGGATGGCTGGGATCTTTTGCAGGCGATCTGGCCATGCTTTATGGCGCGACAGGGGGCATTTACGTTGCGGGTGGGTTCCTGTCGCGCATGACCGATTTCATGGCGAAAAGCAGTTTCGTCAGCCGCTTTCTGGACAAGGGAGTGATGCGTCCGTTCCAGCAGACCGTACCCGTGCATGTCGTGGATCACGCGCAACTGGGCGTGATCGGTGCGGCGAGCTGGTTGATGAATCACGCCCCACAAGCTTCGCAGGATTGACTTCAAACGCCTGCATGCAGGCGCTCCATTGGCGCATCGACGGGACGACGATGTTCTGACCACCAGACCGGAGGAACGTACACATCTTCCACATGCCCGATGCCGTTTGACCCATGAAGCTTCGGCTCGACCGAAGCACGTATAAACAGACCCATACATGCCAGCTTCGACTTGATCGTGTCGTCAGGGGAGCCGAAGCGGCGAGCAACATCGTTTTTTACCGGGAGGGGACAACATGAAAACCATTCACGTACGCCGCGGCGTATTGGCCAGTTCTTTGGCGATGGCGCTGTTCGCGCCGTATGCCGTCGCGCAGACGTCGACGACGTCGGGTAGCGATCAGCAGCAGAGCACGTCTTCCAATAATCAGCAGCAGAGCAGCGCACAGAATCCGAAAGAGCTGAAAACGGTCGTCGTGACCGGTTCGATGATTCCGCGTGTGGAGGTCGAAGGGCCGACTCCCGT
>NZ_DATEJY010000188.1:0-23538 GCF_035277725.1 Dyella sp.
CATCAAACCACTTCCTCCGCAAACGCATACCGCAACTCCCGCGCCAATTCCTGCATCGAGAACGGCTTGGTAATCACCCGCACGCTGTCGTCGAGAATGCCGTTATGGGTGATCGCATCGCGCGGATAGCCGGTCATGTAAAGCACGCGTAGCTTCGGATAAAACGGCCGCACGCTATCGACCAGCTGCTTGCCGTTCTTGCCGGGCATGATGACGTCCGTCAGCAGCAAGGAAATATCCGGATACGTAGCCAGTTTCTGCTGCGCGGCCTCCGCACCGTCGGCGGGAATGGCGGTGTAACCCAGCTCGGTGATGCAGGCCACGACGAACCGGCGCACTTCCTCATCGTCCTCGACCACCAGCACTTTCTTCGAGGTGTTCACGGCAAAGACCATGCTTTCTGCAAACGCTTCGGCATCCTGCTGTGCGGAGGTGCGCGGCAGATACATCTTTACCGTGGTGCCGGCGCCCACTTCGGAATAGATCTGCACGTGGCCGCGCGACTGCTTGATGAAGCCATGCACCTGGCTGAGGCCCAGGCCGGTACCCTGGCCGGGTTCCTTGGTGGTAAAGAAAGGATCGAAGGCGCGGCGGGCCACTTCCGGCGCCATGCCGGTGCCGGTATCGGTGACGGCCACCATCACGTATTGGCCGGGGGTGACCTCGGCGTGGGTGTTGGCAAAGTTCTGGTCGAGATAGGTGTTGGACGTTTCAAGGCTCAGCCGGCCGCCGTTTTTCATCGCGTCGCGGCTGTTTACCGCCAGGTTGAGCAGGGCGCTTTCCAGTTGCGGGCGATCAATGAAAACACGCCACAAGCCCGGCGCCAGCGTGGTGTTGATGGTGATGTCTTCGCCCAGCGTGCGCTGCAGGATCATCAGCATGCTGCGTACGCAATCGTTGACGTCGATGGATTTGGGCCGCAGCGGTTGCATGCGCGAAAAGGCGAGCAGGCGCTTGGTCAGGTCGGCGCCGCGATTGGCGGCGTTCAACGCCCGCGATATCGCCTCCCGCAAAGCGTCGTCCGTTCGGTTCGTCTGGCGCATGCCTATTTCGAGATTGCCCACGATGATGGCCAGCATGTTGTTGAAGTCGTGCGCCATGCCGCCGGTAAGCTGGCCCAGGGCTTCCATTTTCTGCACTTGCCGCAGCCGCATCTCGGCGGTTTCGCGATGCTGGATCTGTTCTTCCAGCGCGTGGTTTTTTTCCTCGATCGCTTGCTGGCGGGCGGTACCTTCCCGGCGCACGCGGTAGGCAAGCAGGCAGGCCAGCAACACGGAAAACAGTGTCGCCGCGAGCAGTATCAGCCGGGTGTGGCGCGCGGCCGTGAGCCGCTGTTCGAGCAGCGCGGATTCGTTTTGATCCATCTGGCGCGTGAGCGCTTGGATGTCCTGCATCCATTGCAGGCCCATGTCCGTCTTGACCATCTCCAGCGCCGTCTCGCGCTGGCCCTGCGTGTTGAGTTGTACGGTCTGCTGCAGCTCGTCCAGCTTGTGCTCGATCAGTGGCCGCAGCTTGCCGAGCAAGGCTTGCTGCGCGGCATTGTCGGAGATGAGTGAAGACAGCAGCGATTCCGTGGCGGCAAGGTTCGATCGTGCCCGGCTGTAGGGTTCCAGATAACGCGCATCGTGCGTCAGCAGAAAGCCGCGTTGCCCTGTTTCCGCATCGCGCACGTCGCTGTAGAGCTGCACCAGGGTTTCGCGCACGTGCAGGGTATGGGCCACCCACGAGTCGGCCCGCTCGCTGCTGATGGTGGCGAAGGTCGCCAGCGCGCAAGCGACAAGCAGCAAGACAAAGCCGGCGCGGATCTGCAATTCGCCTTGGTTTTGCCCCTTCCACCACACCATTCGAAAGCCCCTGTACGATCGAGTACTGCCAAGAAAACCGCATCGTAGGTCTAATATTGTGAAGCGTTTGCGGCGATGTCCAACTGCGGCGCAGCATGCTGGCGCGACCTCCAGGAGAAGGCACCTTGAAGCAGGCACGTGAATTAGTGAAGGCGGCGGATATCGCCGCGATGAGCGCCACCCGTTCGGTGCATACCTTGAACCCCAACGCCATCCGGCACAAAAAGCCGGTGGGTGACATGACCGGTTTGACGCAGTTGGGTGCGCTGGTCATCACGCTGATGCCGGGGCACGAATCAGCGGAATATCACCGGCATCACTACGAAGAAGAGTGTGTGTACATGCTCTCCGGCCACGGCGAGGCGCACATCGACGAACAGGTTTATGCCGTAGGCCCCGGCGATTTTCTGGGGTTCCCGCGCAAAGGTCCGGCGCATGTCATCGTCAATACGGGTAGCGAACCGTTGGTGTTTCTAGTGGTGGGGCAGCGCTTGGAACAAGACGTGTGCGACTACCCGCGCAAAGGCGTGCGGCTATACGTAGCGGGCGAGCACGAGAGCTACGTGGATCTTTGAACGGATCAGTTGCTGCACGAGGCGTGGATGGCGTTCCGCATCACCAGCATGGCCATCATGGCGAGAATCTGCTGTCCGGTTGCGTGCGGATGCAGCAGCAGGAACCGATTGCTGTAGGGCCCCGCGGGACGGCGCGCGGCGGCGGTGCACACCTTGCCGTCGCCGGACGCCAGCGCAGGCGTCAGCGGGTGCCGGGGATCCCATAATTGTCGGCGCACCACCCCATGTTGAGGGCCGCCGGCGATCAGACATTCGACGATCTGTTCCATATGTCCACCCTGTGAGCGCAACGGGCCGCCTTGGCCTTGGTTGGTTGCTGACTAGTAAGCATGTGCCAGGCCATGTTCTTGCGACGAATGTGCGGCGTATCACGTTTTGGCGTGGTGTTGCTGCCAACGAGCGTGAAGGATGCCGGTGGGTGGGCATGAGGAGGCGCGGAACCGGGAAAGCCGGCCCGTATCGCCGGGTGGCCGGGGAGGGTGGGGCGCGTGTCATTACAAGCTTTCGTAAACCAGCCAGGGTTTGCGTTGCAGTAAGTGACGTTTCACGGCAGCGTCCGCGTCACAGTGTCCAGGCGCGTCCTTGTTGATCGATGCAAATGGCGCCATGGCAGGTGAGCCCCGCCGCTCGCTTCGCTCGCACCCCACCCAAACCCTCCCCTGCATGCAGGGGAGGGCCTATTCATGGCGATAACGAGATGCGCGCTAACCACCTCATTGATGCTGCACCGCAGTCCGGGAAATACTCGATCGTCGCCGTCGCCAGGTAGCGCCATGACCGAGTTACTTTCACCGGATGCCCTCGCTTCGCAGCAGCTCGACCATGCACTGACCCTGCCGGCCCGTTTCTATACCGACGCCCGCATGCCTGCGCTGGACGCTGCCACGGTATTTGCGCGCAGCTGGCAGCTGGTCTGCCATCAATCGCAGCTGTCGGGCATCGGCGATCACGTGGTGACCGAGATAGCTGGGCTGCCACTGCTGGTGGTGCGCAGCAACGAGAGCAGCATCCGCGCCTTCCACAACGTGTGCCGGCACCGTGCCGGACCGATCGCCAGTTGCGACGGCCGCGGCGCGCAAAACCTGCGCTGCCGCTATCACGGCTGGACCTATGGCCTGGATGGTGTGCTGCGTGGCGCGCCGGAAATGGGCCGCACGCCGGACTTCAATCCGTCGGATATCCGCCTGCCCGAGGTGCGCGTGCAGGTATGGCAAGGGCTGGTGTTCGTCGCCATTGGCAAAGCGCCATCGTTTGAGGCCTTCGTGGCAGGCATCGATGCACGCCTGGGACCGCATCGCGCGCTGGATGATTATGAATTCCACCATCGCGTGGGTTACGACGTGGCCTGCAATTGGAAGGTCTACGTCGACAATTATCTGGAAGGCTATCACGTGCCGTGCATCCATCCCGGTTTGAACAGCCTGCTCGATTACCGCAGCTACATCACCGAGACGGCCGAGTGGTATTCGTTCCAGTACAGCCCGCTGGAAAGCGGCGACGATCTCTACGGCAGCGGCGAAGCGCTGTATTACTTCCTGTATCCGAACGCCATGCTCAACATTTTGCCGGGCCGATTGCAGACCAACCGTGTGTTGCCGATCGGCGTGGACCGCTGCCGGGTGGAGTTCGATTTCTACTACGCGCCGGATAGCAGCCAAGAAGCGCAGGCGCGGCGAGCAAGAGATATCGAATTCAGCGATGAAGTGCAGGATGAAGACGTCACCATCTGCGAAGACGTGCAGCGCGGCCTGGCGTCCGGCTCCTACGAAGCCGGACGCTTGAATCCGCTGCGCGAAAACGCCGTGCATCATTTCCATGAAATGCTGCGCCGTGCCTACCGCGATTCGCTTGCACACGCATGAGCGGCGCGCGGCGGTCGCTCGGGCTATGGATGCTGATCGCGCTGGTTATCGGAAACATCATCGGCTCGGGCGTGTTCGTCTTGCCCGCAGCACTGGCGCCTTATGGCGCGGCGAGCCTGCTGGGGTGGGGTATCAGCCTGGGCGGCGCGCTGATGCTGGCGCTGGTGTATGCGTGGCTGGCGCAGATCGTGCCCAATCATGGCGGCGCGTATGCGTATGCGCGCCGTGCGTTTGGTAACCACGTCGGCTTTCTGGCGGCGTGGAGTTATTGGGTATGCGTGTGGTCGGCGAACGCGGCGATTGCGGTGGCGTTTGCCGGCAGCCTTGGATCGGTGTGGCCGGCGGCTACCGCCACGCCTTTGCGCAGCGCCTTGTGTGCCTTGGGGGCGTTGTGGATCTGCACCTTCATCAGCCTGTCCGGCGTGCGTGAAGCGGGCTACACCGCCATCGTCACCACCTCGCTCAAACTGGTGCCGCTGATTGTGTTCGGCTTGCTGGGATTGGGCTGGGTGCACGCGAGTGCGTTTCATCCTTTCAATGCCAGCGGCTTGCCGTTGATGAGCGTGGCGTCCTCGGTGGCAGCGCTCACGTTGTGGGCGTTCCTCGGGCTGGAAACCGCCACCGTGCCGACCGGCGTGGTGCGCGATCCGCAACGCACCGTGCCGCGCGCGACGGTGATCGGCATGACGATCGCCGGACTTGCCACCATGCTGGCCTGCACAGTGGTGGTCGGCATGTTGCCCGCCGACGTGTTGCATGCTTCCGCCGCACCGATGGCGGAAGCGGCGCGGCGCACGTGGGGCAATGCGGCGGGTATCGGCATTGGCGTGATCGCCACCATTTCGTGCTTCGGTGCGCTCAACGGCTGGGTATTGCTGCAGGCGCAGACCACGTTGGCACCGGCGCTGGATGGCTTGTTTCCCAAAGCCTTCGCACGGCTGGATGCGCGCGGCACGCCATGGTTCGGTTTGTTGATCAGCAGCATCCTGGCCAGCGCACTGATCGTGTCCAACTACAGCCGCACCTTGGTGGCGTTGTTTACCTTCACCATTCTGCTATCGACGGCGGCAACGCTATTGCCTTATTTGATTACGGTGTTGGCGTGGTGGCGCATCGATACCGCCAGCAGCCGATGGCGGCGGCTGGCTGCAGTGGGTGCGTTGGCTTTCTGCTTGTGGGCGTTGATCGGTACGGGTGCGGAAACCCTGCTGTGGGGTGCCGTGCTGGTGTTGGCCGGCTTGCCGATCTATCTGTGGCAGCGTCGCGGTGCGGCCTCGCAGCCTGAGGCCTGACACGCAGGCTGGGATGAAATCCCAGCATAAGGATTTCCAAGAGCGCTGGGATTTCATCCCAGCCTACGCGGCCATGTCATGCGCCGCTGCAAAACCCAAACATTGCAAACCTGTAATGTTTCAGCGCCATGTGCATGTAACGCCCCTCGTATCCCTGCGAAGTAGACAGTGCCAAGTCGCTCAACCGCACCCGAGGATTCCGATCATGTCCATGAAAACCAAACTCTTCTCCGCACTGGCCCTGGCGGTTTCGGCCAGCTTTTCCGTCGCCGGCACGGCAGCTGCAGCGCCCGTGCACAACGTGGTGCTCGTGCATGGCGCATGGGTTACCGGTGCAGGCTGGAAGCCTGTCTACGACATTCTCGTCAAGGACGGCTACCACGTCACCATTGCGCAACATCCGTTGACCTCATTCGATGCGGACATCACCGCAGTCAAGCGCATTGTCGACATGCAGGATGGACCGACCATTCTTGTCGGCCACAGCTATGGCGGCGCCATCATCACCGACGTGGGCAACGACGCCAAGGTGGCGGGACTGGTCTACATCGCCGCGCATGCACTCGATCAAGGCGAAACCGAAGTCGCCAACGGCAAGCGCTATCCGAGCCTGACCAGCCAGACCAAGGACGTGAAAAAGACCGTCGACGGTTATCTGTATCTCGACCCTGCCAAGTACCCGATGGACTTCGCGGCCGATCTTCCCGCCAAGCAAGCGGCGTTCGAGGCGAACGAACAAGTGCTCACCAACGCCAGCGTGTTCGATACGCCCGCCGGCGATCCGGCATGGAAGCACAAGCCGAGCTGGTATGCCGTCGCCGATGCCGATCGCATCATCAATCCGGAGCTGGAGCGGATGTATGCGGCGCGTGCGCATAGCACCACGATCGACATCAAGAACGGCAGCCATTCCATTTACGAATCACATCCGCAGGAGGTTGCCAAGTTGATTGAAGAGGCTGCGCGGAATGCGTTGGTGGGGAAGTAGGAGTCAGCATCACGGTGATTGCTTCCTCCCTTACGGTCGTAGGGGAGGGCTGAAGTATCCAGCCGCTGGAAACTCTAGCCCGTCATTCCAGCTTTCGCTGGAATGACGGGTGGGGTTCTACGGCGGTGGAGGAAATCTTAGACACATTCAACAAAGCCGGGATTTCATCCCAGCCTACGTGGCATCACGACCACAGTGTTTTTCCGAGGAACGTCAACGTCCGGTCCCACGCCAACTGCGCCCACACCGGATCGTATTGCGTACCAGGAATACGCCCAGGCCCCACCGCCGTTTCGTTCGCAAACGCATGATGCGCAAGATAGCGATGGAACTGCGCATGCACGCCGCTCTCGGCAAACTTCGCTTGCAGCGCATCCACCGCGGTGATGGCAAAGAACTGATCCTGCGTTCCCCAATGCCCAAGCACCGGCACCTTGATGCGCGAGGCATCGATGTATTCCAGCGGCGGCAGGCCGTACCACAGCACGCCCGCCGATAGATCCGGATTCTGGCCCAATGCGAGCAGGGCCAGTGCGCCACCCATGCAGAAGCCCATCACGGCAACTTTGCTGGTGCGCTGCTTGAGATAAGCCGCGGCCGCGGCAATGTCTTGCGAGGCGGCGTCGCCGAAGTTCAAGCCGTCCATCAAGTGATGCGCTTCCTCTTCTTCCACCGTGAATTTGCCGCGATACAGATCAGGCACCAGCGCGAGATAGCCCGATTGCGCCAGCCGGTCGGCCACGCCGCGGATCTGGTCGTTCAAGCCCCACCATTCCTGGATCACCACCACAGCCGGTGCGCCCTCGGGTTTTTCCGGCAGCGCCAGATAACCTTCAAGCCGTTGCCCATCCGGACGTTGCAGGCTCACCATGGATCCGGTGTTTGCGTTCATATCGCTTCCTCGTGGGTGGGTAGATGAAAGGGTAAAGTGTGCTGGTTTGCGGTGACAAAGTTAAGCGTGTGCAAGCGGACTTCATTGCTGATTGGAACGAAGTGCTTGCCCATTGCTACGAGCATGGATTCAAAAAGGTGATCTCTTGCCTGGCCGGGTGAATGTTGACGGCCACGTAGCCACGACGTCGCGCGTAAATCAACCACGCTAAAATGCGCGCTAAAATGCGTATGCTCTCTCACAGGAAAACAAGTTTCCGTGTCGCATTATTCCGGCCCATTGCTTACGCGCGCCATCGCCGAAAGACTGCTGTCCGCGCGCGATGCCGGCCAATCCGAATGGCGCGGCTCCCTCGACTTGGGGCGCTCAAACAAAGACGCCTTGCTGCAAGCAGACGGCTGGCAATGGAACGCGCAGCATTATCCGTACCCGCATAAACTGAAAGACCGCACCATCTACTATTGGGACGGCTCGGACTTCGCACCGGTATCGCGTTTTTCCGGCTCGCTCATCAAGCTGGTACCTACCGAATGGGGTGCGCCGACGTTCGAGATCGACGGCATCAAGATGCTGCCGACCTCCAAGGAATCACCGGTTGACGATGCGCGCCGCAAAGTGGCCCTGGTCGAGCCGCGCGGCAAGACGGTGCTGGATACCTGCGGCGGCCTGGGTTACTTCGCTGCCTGCTGTCTGGAAGCAGGTGTCGCGCGCATCCGTTCGTTCGAGAAAAATCCCGATGTGCTGTGGCTGCGCACGCTCAATCCCTGGTCGCCGGATCCGGATGATTCCGCCAGCGGTGGGCGTTTGGAATTGACCCACGCTGATGTCTTGCAAGCGATCGGCAACGTCGACAACGCGTCGGTGGATGCCGTATTGCACGACCCGCCGCGCTTCGGCATTGCCGGCGACCTTTACTCACAGGCGTTCTACGATCAACTTGCACGCGTGCTTCGCCGCGGTGGCCGCCTGTTCCATTACACCGGTAGCCCGAATAAGCTCACCAGCGACCGCGACGTTCCGCGTGAAGTGGCAAAGCGGTTGGAAAAAGCAGGCTTCAAGGCGCAGTTGGCATTGGATGGCGTACTGGCCACGCGGCGCTAGCCACGTGCCTGTTGTCTATGCCTCGTCCACCAGGCGTGGACGTTGCGGCCAGCACAGTAGGTCATCGCTTGGAAAACAGGGGGCTTCATGACGCCGCAGGACTTCGTATCGCAACTCGGTGCCGAAGTGGTCGACAAGAATTACGCCACCTACCGCAGCCTGCTGTTGAACACCTCCGCGAGCAAGGCGCTGGACCCGTATTGGCAGCGTGTCCTGGTGCTCTTCGGCGAGCTGACGGACGAGCAGCGCGAAGTGCTGCTGGAACTCACCCGCCACGTGACGATCGACGCGGTGGCCAACGTGTTGGGCGTTATCGACGGGACCCTCGAATTGGCGGATGCGGATGATGCGTTTCATCTGACCTACGCCGGCCAGGAGCTGGGCGGCGAATTGCAAGGCACCTTCCTGGAACTGGCCGAGCAAGCCGGGCCGTAAATACGAAAACGCACCCGAGCTTTGCGGATGAGCTTGCCTGCCGGGAGTTCCGCTTTCAGCCGAAAACCGGCGGTTTTACAAATACTTCCTTGCGGGGATGGTAGACGTAGGTTTCTGCGTCAGGTTCTGCCAGGCGGCGAATCTCGAAGAAGCCATGATGAAACTCGCGTTGATCCTGCTTGGCAGTGATTTTGTCAAACGGCAATGGTGGTGGCTCGCCGGCATGGGTCTTGTGTGGGCAGTACTGGGTATCGTCATCTTTGCCGATGCCATGGGTGACATGGCCCATGTCTCGACGCACCCGTTCGGCAGTTTGTTGCTGACGGTCGTCGCGCTCATCGTGTTTCTGTCCGGCACCTGGTTGCTGCGCCGGGCCGTGCGATTGGCGCGACGGCCGCAGCGCGTGTCGATGGCGGTGTTGTTGTCCAGGGATTTGCCTGCAGCGTCATCCACGCTGCGTACGGCGGATTCCACCCAGGTAAGCGGCCTGCTGGTGGTGCATGTGTGGACGCCGATCGGTCCGGCAGGCGCGGCGATTCCGTATCCGCTGCTGGATCGTTACATCGCAGCGGTCGATAGCCATGGGGCGGTAACCACGGGCCATGCCGCGCTGGAGTGCACGCCCGATATCTACGTCAGCCATCATCCAGTGGTTGAGATCGATCGGGCGAATGCGATTGCCAACCATGATGTCGTCGGCACGTTTCAATCGAGCTATGAAGTGGAAGCTGCCGGATGGTGCGATTCGACGGCGCACGTGGTATTCGATCGTTTCGATCGCGCGCGGCTTGCATCGTTTTGGCATGTCTATCGCCAAGACACGACTTATAACCTGACCCGCCGCAACGCTTCGAGCGGCGTTGCGCATTGCCTGGAAGCTGCGCTTGAAGGCAGCCTTGGCGCGGGTGAAACGAGCCTTGTGGCCTACTTCCAGGTGATCTTCAATCCTGAACTTTGGTATGCCGCACAATTGCGGAAGAAGGCAGAAGCGGTGACGTGGACGCCTGCGTTGCTGCTTGACTATGCGCGAACCTTGCAAGCTGCCATGGCGCCGGCTTCGGTGAGCTGGGAAAGTTTTTTTTCAGGTATACGCCGGGCGTGGCGCTATGGCGTGGCGGTGTTTGCGGCAAGTGTTTTTCGGCGCAAACGATGATCATCGGAGCTGACGCTCGCCATTCCGGCGAAGGAGCCCGTGTAGGCTGGGATGAAATCCCAGCAGCGGGAGCCGCAAGCATGCTGGGATTTCATCCCAGTCTACGCGTTTCATCGATGACGCTTGAATAAACCAGGGCATCCCTGACGCTCCTCATTCCGGCCAAGGAAAAAGCTCTAAAGTCGGGACACCGGGGTTGCGCTTTTAACGCCGACTCAAGGTGCCACCACTAAATCCGACTGCAGCGATCGCTGCGCATGCAACTGCCCCGCCAACGCGTGCGCCGCCACCCGAATCTCCGGCATCGCCGTACACTCCCACAAATTGCCACGCAGCAACGAGCCGATCGCGTACAAGCCACGCTGCACGTCACCCGCGGCATTGATCAATTGTCCGTCGGCCTGCGCCAGAACCCCCAAATGCAGCGGATCGGCAATCGCCAAACCATCCTGCAGCAGTCCCGAAAGCAGCGAGTGCTGCGCGAAGCCCACGGCGGTATCCAAGCCCGTGGCCTGCACCACGATATCCGACTGCAGGGTCGTCACCACCTGCCTGGTGCGCGAGCGAACGGTGACGTTCAACGGTCCGTCGCCATCCACGTCCAGCACGCGCGCGGCATACACCTGCAGGCGTCCTTCATCGCGCAGCTGCTGGATGACTTCCGCCGGTTCCGGCGCAAGCCGATGCCGCGATGACTCCCACAGCCAGCGCACATGCCGCAGGAACTGCCGGCGCTGGCGCGGCGTAAAGGCCTGCCAGAGCTTGGCGTTGATCGGCCGCATGCCGTCGATCACGCTGCGCCAGTCCAAGGCCTGATGGGTGCGGAACAAGCGACGGATCTCGGCAAGGATCGGTGCGGGACCGTCGCAGGCCATCAGCCTGGCGTTGAGCTCGGCCTGTTGCGGATAGGCATCGATGGGCAGCGCCGGATGCACGAACGGCAGCAAGCCATGCCGCGAGACGGCGACCAGTTCGATATCCGGCCACCGGATCGAGGCGGTGATCAGCGTATCGACGGCGGTCAATCCTGTGCCGATCACAATCAGCCGGCGTGGCTGGACCGTGCGCTCGCCAAGACGCCACGGATCGAGCACGTATGCACCGCTGGCCAATGCGCGTTCCGACACCGTGCGCAACGGACGCGGCGTGAGCGCACCAAGTGCAAGCACCACTTGATCCGCCGCGATGATCTCGCCGTTATCCAAGGCAATCTCGTAACCGTCGCGCGTGGCGCGCAAGCGGGTGGCGGTAGATGGCGTGATCGCAAAACGACGGTCGCGCTGCTGCGCATGATGCAGGCGCTGCGTCAGTTGCGCCTCGATGTATTCGCCGAACAGCCGGCGCGGCAAGAAATCGGTAGGCCGCGCACCGGCGCGATGACGGCGGCTGTACTGCGCGAAATCTTCGTCCGCATCGACATACAGCCCCATGCCGGCCGCACGGACGTTCAGCAGATGATGATCGTGCGCGGTGCCATAAGCCACGCCGCGTCCGGCGCCTTCGTGGGCCCCCGTCACCCAGTGCACGGTGTCCGGCGCGTCGTGTGCGAGCAGTGCGCCGAATACGGACGCACCTGCCGCGCCGCCACCAATGATTGCGATATTTGCCATGGGGATGGGCCTTTTGTCAGGGAAGGGGATCAGGCGAGCGACGGTTCGCGCGCCGTGGTGTGACACGTCGAAGACCACTGCCCATCCTGCTGATGGAAGCTGCGGTACTGGTTGAGCGCGCCGCCATAGACATGCAGCGAGAGCGCGGGACGGTTGCGCGAATAATTGCGGCAGCGATGCGCGTAATCCGCGTTGGAAAACGCCACGTAGTCACCCACGCCGGCGACCAGCGTGTGCGTGGACGAAAGATGCATCGAAGGTTGCGCGAGGAGCTGGAAGGATTCCACTTCCAAGACGCCATCGAGCACGAACTCCATGCCCCAGAGTTCATCGTGATCGTGGATGGGCGTGGTGTAAGCCGGCGGCCACAGAATCAACAAGGCTTCGTAGCCATGCGCGTTGCCGGTGCCGAGCGGAATGCGGCGATATGCAGAAGGCGAAGCATCAGAAGACAGGTCTGCCGCCCGCGGACAGCCATGCCATGCGGCTACGTGCGCCAGTGCTTCGGCGATTCTGCTTGCATCCGGTGACCCATGTTGTTCGATGCATGCATCGATGGTGGCAAGAACTTGCACGCGCCATGCGGCGGTGGCAGTCGAGAGTGCGTCGTACATCGGTAACCCCAGGTGTTGGCGTACTCGAACTCCAGACAACCATAACGGGCGTTAAAGATGCGCTAGAACATCACGAGCAAATGGCAGGAGGTTATGCGTTTTACGACATACGGTGCTCGGTGTGAATCAAATGTTCAAAAAAATAGTGGGGTGGCGGTGCACTAAGACGTTAATCGTCTTACGTCATAGTGTTATCGAATGAGCGTGGCGGCATCTTGTCAACGGCCGAAACCCTCGCGTTCGTCATTCCGGCGAACGCCGGAATCCAGTAAAAACGATGTGCGCAGCACACGATAAAGGTTTTGTGTGTCTCCGCAGACATCCGCAAATCATGCTGGGGTTCGGCGTTACCTCACCCAACCGACGTGGTTCAAACCGACTTCACTTCACCGCCATCCATGCGCAACATCGACCCCGTCATCCAACGCGCTGCGGGCGACACCAAAAACGCCATCAGCTCTGCAATCTCTTCCGCTGCACCGTAGCGTGCTATGCCGGCTTCGCGCGGAAAACGTTCCATCGCTTCTTCCACCGTCATGCCATGCCGTGGCGCCCAGCGTTCCAGATAGGAACGGCGGCGGCCTGTCATCACCGGCCCTGGCAATACGCTGTTGACCTGCACGCCGTCGTCGATGCCACGATCGGCAAACGCTTTGGCCAACGCGGCGATGGCAGCATTGATGGTGCCGACCGCGGCGTAAGGTGCTTTCGGAAAAATCGCCGAGTTGCCGGAGGTAAACACCACCGCGCCATGGGCGTGTTTCAGCGCAGGCCATGCTTCGATGGTCAAGCGCCGGGCTCCATGCAGCTTGAGCGCCATGCCGTCGTCCCACTGCTCATCGGTCATGTCGAACAGATCGATTTGCGGTACCGCGCCGGCAATGTTGAGCAAGGCATCGATACGATCGAATGCCGCCAGCGTTTGTTCGACGACGACTTTGGCCGCAGTCTTATCCGCCAGATCAAGATCGATGATCAACGCCTTCGCACCTTGCGCTTTGACCGCATCTGCCGTTTCCAGCAGGTGGTCGCGGTTTCGCGCAACGAGCACCAGGGAGGCAAAGTCACGCGCCAGGCGGATGGCGGTGGCGCGGCCGATGCCCTGGCTGGCGCCTGTCACGATGGCAGTGGATGACGGCATGGCGGTGTCCTCAATCAGTCGGCGAGAAATTCACGGATGGCATGCGCGATGTCCTTGGCATGCGTTTCCAATGCGAAATGCCCGGTATCGACGAACTGCACCCGCGCATCGGGGATATCACGCTTGAAGGCTTCCGCACCCGGCGGCAAAAAGAATGGATCGTGCTTGCCCCATACCGCGAGAAAGCGCGGACGATGCGTGCGGAAATACGCCTGGAATGTCGGGTAGAGCGCCACGTTGCTCTGGTAATCGAGAAACAGATCCAACTGGATGTCATGCGCACCGGGCCGCGCAAGATAGTAATTGTCGAGCGCGATACCGTCAGGCGACACCAGCGCTTCATCCGCAACGCCATGCACGTACTGCCAACGCGTGCTTTCCGGCGCCAGGAAGGCGCGCAAAGCATCCCGGTTGGCCTGAGAAGGGTTTTGCCAATAGGCGCGAATCGGATTCCAGCCATCGCTCAAGCCTTCTTCGTAGGCGTTGCCGTTCTGCGAAATGATGGCCGTGACGCGTTCCGGATGTTTCACCGCCAGGCGGAAACCGGTCGGTGCGCCGTAGTCGAACACGTAGACCGCAAAGCGATCGAAGCCAATCACTTCCGTAAAGCGATCGATCACATCCGCAATGTGGTCGAACGTATAGGCGAACTGTTCGCGCGGCGGCATATCCGACAAACCGAAGCCGGGCAGGTCGGGCACCACGATGTGGAAGTCGTTGCTCAATAGCGGAATGAGATCGCGGAACATGTGGCCCGAACTCGGGAAGCCGTGCAGCAAAAGCAATTTGGGTTTATCGGGTGAGCCGGCTTCGCGGTAGAACACCTTCAGGCCGTCGACGTGGGCGTGCTGATAGCGGATGGCAGACATGGCAGTTTTCCTCTGGATCAAAGAAGAGTTTGGGGCAGTGCGAATGCGTCAGTCCTTGCCGTGTTTGATGGCATCCACAATGAGGTTCGCGACCAATGCCGGCGCGGTAACACTCGGCACGTGATCGACGGGATACGACACGATGTGCGCTTGCATGCGCTCGGCGACGAAACGCTGCGTTTGTGTCGGAATCATGTGGTCCTGCTCGGCCAGCAGGTACCAGGACGGCACGCGCTTCCACAGCGGCGCGCCGGCGGGAACGGTGATGGCCGCGGGTGAAATCGGCGGCTGCGTCGCCGCGAGCATCTGCTGTTCTTCGGTCGTCGCATGCTGCGCAAAGGCGGTGGCAAACGCGTCAGCAGGAAGCCGGATCCATCCCTCGCCATCCGGTGCCAGCTGGGGCGTCTCGGCGTCGTGCCCGTAGCGATTGAACACCTCGGCCACGGTCTCGCCCTGGTCTGGCGCAATACCCGCGACGTACACCAACGCCCGTACCTTGCTGCTTTGGCTGGCGCTGATCACGGCGCCGGCATAGGCGTGGCCCACCAGCACGACCGGTCCGTCCACCCGGTCCAGCGCCTGGTCCAGGGCGACGACGTCGTCGGCCAATGAAGAGAGGGGGATGCGGACAGTAACTGTCTTGATGCGGTTTGACCGGAGAATGCTGGCGACCTTGCTCCAGCTTGCCTCGCCGGCCCAGGCGCCGTGGACAAGTACTGCGGTTGATGTGTTGGCGTTCATTTTCCTGCTCCTCGTGACGGGTCGGGGTAGGGCGTCGGGCTGGTTGCGGGTTGATTTTTTTGCTAACCACCTCAACTTCTATTTGGAGGTTATGCCTCGCATAGTAACTTGTCAAGCAATTTTGAGCCGGTTACTGTGCGTTGCCAGGAGGTAGTCCCCATGAGCCAGTCCATGCCCGCGCTTTTCCTGGCCGATGCCACCGGCCTGGATTTCCTCAATTCGGTGGCCACGCCCATCGATACGCCCGTCGATTGGCTGGATGACGGGGAGGGATTGCTCAGCTGGCTCGCGCAAGCGCGGTTGGTGCCGGAAGCGGTGATCAACGAGATGCGTACGCGCGCGCTTCCGGGTGAGCTCGATCGGCTGGCCGATCAGGCGCGGGCCTTGCGCGAGTGGTTTCGGGCGTTCGTGCGTGCGCATAAAGGACACGCATTGCAGGCAGCGCATCTGGCCGAGCTCGAACCTCTCAACCAATTGCTGAAGCGCGATGAGCGTTATGGCGAAATCGTCGCGCAAGCACACGATGAATCGCTTACGCTGAGCTTGATCCAGACGCGCCGCTGGTCGTCGCCGGAAACACTATTGCTGCCGATCGCCGAAGCGATGGCGCAACTGGTCTGCACGGAAGACTTCAGTTATGTCAAAGCCTGCGAAGGGCCGACGTGTACCTTGCTGTTCGCCGACCACACACGCGGGCATGCGCGCCGATGGTGCAGCATGTCGCTGTGCGGCAATCGCGCGAAGCAGGCGGCGCATCGGCATCGCTTGAAGGCGACCCAGAAAAACTGATCCGACTGCGCTATCCATGACCACCGCCATCATGCTTTTTCGCCGCGATCTGCGCTTGCGCGACAATCCGGCGCTGTGCGCGGCATGCGAGACGCATTCGCGCATCCTGCCGGTGTATATCCACGCGGATCACGAAGAAGCACCGTGGCAACCCGGCGGCGCCAGCAAATGGTGGTTGCACCATTCCTTGCAGGCATTGCAGCAGCAACTGCGCGAGCGCGGTGGCAGTCTGCATTTATACAAGGGCGATACCTTGCACGTGCTGCGCGACATCATTCAGCGCAGCGGTGCGGAGGCGGTTTATTGGAATCGTCTTTACGAGCCGGCGGTCATGGCGCGCGATACACGCATCAAGCAGGTGTTGCGTGAGCAAGGCGTGGCTGTGCATAGCCATGCATCGGCGCTATGGCACGAACCCTGGCAGGTCAAGACCAGGCAGGGCGAGCCGTACCGTGTGTTTACGCCTTATTGGCGCAGCCTGCGCCCCAACCTGAGCGTCACGCCGCCACTGTCTGAGCCTGCCGGCGTGACGTGGAAGGCATTGCCGCCAAGCTTGCCATGGGAAGCCTTGGCGTTGCTTCCGCGCATACGCTGGGACAAAGGCTTGGGCGAAACCTGGCGGCCCGGTGTGCAAGGTGCATGGGATGGCGTGGAACTGTTTTGCGACGATGCATTGGCCGATTACGCCACCGGCAGGGATTTGCCGGCGCGGCATGGCACGTCGCGGCTGTCTCCCTATCTGCACTTCGGAGAGATTTCGCCGCGCCAAGTGCTGCATGCCTTGCATCAACACACGCAACGCATCGATCTGCGCCGCCGCCCGGATCTCGAACCCTTCCTGCGCGAACTGGCCTGGCGCGAATTCGCCCATCACTTGCTGTATCACTTTCCGCAGACGCCGACGGAAAACTTCAACGCCAGGTTTGCTGATTTTCCCTGGGCGCCTGACGACGAGCTGCAGTTGCAGCGATGGCAGCAAGGGCGCACCGGTATTCCGCTGGTGGACGCAGGCATGCGCGAACTCTGGCACACGGGTTGGATGCACAACCGTGTGCGCATGGTGGTGGCGAGTCTGCTCACCAAGAACCTGCGCCAGCATTGGCTGCATGGCGCGCGCTGGTTCTGGGACACGCTGGTGGATGCCGACCTCGCCAACAATACGCTGGGCTGGCAGTGGGTAGCGGGTTGCGGCGCCGATGCGGCGCCTTATTTTCGTGTGTTCAATCCGGTGAGCCAGGCGCGAAAGTTCGATCCGGCTGGCGTGTATCTGCGTCGTTGGTTGCCGGAGTTGGAGGATGTATCGATCGATCTGTTGCATGAGCCATGGATCGATCCCAGCATGGTCAAGCGCACGGGCTATCCGTTGCCGATGCTTGATCTGGGAGCGTCGCGGCAGCAGGCATTGGGGGCGTACGCGTCGTGGCGCAGGTTGGGGTGAGCGGAACGCGAACCCCAACATCCCGTGCCATGGCAGGCCATGTTGGGGTTCGGCGGCGCCTCACCCCAACCTGGATTCGGTATCAGGTACCGCTGTTGCGCTTGGGCAACTTCCAATCCGGCCGAATGAAGTGGCAGGTATAGCCATTCGGATAGCGCTCCAGATAATCCTGGTGCTCCGGCTCCGCCTCCCAGAACGGTCCGGCAGGTGCAATCTCGGTGACCACCTTGCCGGGCCAAAGCCCGGATGCATCGACGTCGGCCACGGTGTCTTCGGCGACTTCTTTCTGCTGCTCGTCGTGATAGAAAATGGCTGAGCGGTAGCTCGTGCCGATATCGTTGCCCTGGCGATTTTTGGTGGTCGGATCGTGGATCTGGAAGAAGAACTCCAGTATCTGCCGATAGCTGATGCGCGCCGGATCAAACACGATCTCGATCGCTTCGGCATGCGTGCCGTGGTTGCGGTAAGTAGCGTTGGGCACATCGCCGCCGCTGTAGCCCACGCGCGTAGTGAGTATGCCGGGGTAGCGCCGCAGCAGATCCTGCATGCCCCAGAAGCAGCCGCCGGCCAGGATCGCGGTTTCGGCCACGCTCGCAGTTTCGGTGTCAGTCGTCATGTCGTCGCCCTCGCGTAAGCCGTTGTGGCTGCGCCCTATATCAGGGGTGACGTGCGGCGGATCAAGTGTTGCCGGCTGTCCCGAGGGCAGGCAGGCATTGCTCCATGACTTGTAGCCGCTCTGTTATTCCCGTCCATGGTGCTAACGTACGGCCCCCAATGCGCGTTTGCCGGAGTCTTTCATGTCTCGTGCCACCGCTGCTGTTTCAACAGCTGCCACTCATCGCATGTTTTCACGTCTCGCTTTGGCCATTGCGATGGGACTTGCAGCAAGTAGTGCCGGCGCCCAGCAAACACCCACCGACAACGTGCCTGCGCCGCAGGACAAACCGTATCCCGGCACGGTAACGATCCACGTCGACGCCAACGATACGGCGCAGGGCATTTTCCGTGTGCACGAAACCATTCCAGTGCAGGCCGGTGCATTGACCTTGCTGTATCCGCAGTGGATTCCCGGCGACCACTCGCCCACCGGCCCGATCAACATGCTGGCCGGGCTCAAGCTCACCGCCGACGGCAAGCCGCTGAAGTGGAAGCGCGACGAATACAACGTCTACGCGTTTCACGTCGACGTGCCGGCGGGCGTGTCGAGCATCGATGCCAGCTTCCAATATCTATCGGGCCGCACGGATAGCGAAGGCTTCGAGATCACCGATCGCATGATGGACATGGCATGGAGCAAGGTGCTGCTTTATCCGGCCGGTTATTTCTCGCGCGGCATCATGTTTGCGCCGAGCGTGACCTTCGCGCACGGCTGGCAATTCGGCACGGCGCTGGAAACCGCTTCGCAATCCGGCGACACCACCACCTTCAAGCCGGTGACCTTGAACAACCTGGTCGATTCGCCGATCTACGCCGGCCAGTATTTCAAGCGCGTGGATCTCAATCCCGGCGGTGATGCGCCGGTACATCTGGATATCGTCGCCGACGAGGCCAAATACCTGGCGATAACGCCGGAGCAACTGCAAGCGCATCGCAATCTCGTGACGCAGGCGACCAGGCTGTTCGGCTCGCATCATTACGATCACTACGATTTCCTGTTCTCCTTGTCGGACGTGCTGGCGGGCAACGGGACGGAGCATCATCAATCCAGCGAGAACGGCCTGGGCACCGACTATTTCACGGCATGGAGCGATGCCGCGCCGGATCGCGATCTGCTTGCCCATGAATACACCCATTCATGGAACGGCAAATTCCGCCGCCCGGCCGATTTGTGGACACCCGATTTCAACGTGCCGATGGGCGATTCGCTGCTGTGGGTTTACGAAGGGCAAACCCAGTACTGGGGCTTCGTACTCACTGCGCGCTCCGGCATGTGGTCGGCACAGCAATTCCGCGATGCGCTCGCCATGGTGGCGGCCAACTACGAGCGTAACCGCGAAGGTTTCCAGTGGCGCAGCTTGGAAGACACCACCAACGATCCCACCGCCGCGCGCCGTTCCAGCCTGCCGTACCGCAGCTGGCAGATGAGCGAGGATTACTACAGCGGCGGCCAGATGATGTGGCTGGAAGTGGATGCCAAGCTGCGCGAACTCACGCACGACCATAAATCGCTGGATGATTTCGCCCACGCTTTCTTCGGCGTCGACAACGGCAGCTATATCACCAAGACCTATACCTTTGACGACGTCGTCGCCGCCTTGAACGGCGTGGCGCCGTTCGATTGGGCCAGCTTCTTGCGCGCACGCGTCGACGAACTCAATCCGCCCCTGCAAAACGGCCTTGCCGCCACCGGCTGGAAACTTGTCTATACCGATCAGGAAAGCGCCTACGAAAAGGCATACAACAGCCGCCCGCAGTCGTCGCGGCATATGTACAACTTCGCCTGGTCGATCGGCCTGACGATGGGCGACAACGGCCAGATCAACGACGTGCGCTGGGATGGTCCCGCGTTCAAGGCAGGCATCAGCACCGGCGCCACGCTGGTTGCCGTCAACGGCCAGAATTACTCCACCGACGTGCTGAAAAGTGCGATCACGGAAGCCAAGACCGGCACCGCGCCGATCAAGTTGCTGCTGAAATACCAGGGCGGCTATCGCACCGTAGAGGTGAATTATCACGGCGGCCTGCAATACCCGCACCTGGTGCGCGTCGACGGCACGCCGGATTATCTGGATGAGATTATTGCGCCGCGTAAGTGAGTGTTACGGCGGATGAATAGTTTAAAAAAAGCGCCGGATGGTTTTTCAGCCACCCGGCGTTTTTTGTTTGATGGCTAGGAAGCCATGTAGGCTGGGATGAAATCCCAGCATTGCCATCTGCACGAATGCTGGGATTTTCATCCCAGCCTACGAACTGTCCGGAGAAATTTTCCGCCGATCTTGCAGGAAGGCTAAAACAACGTCATTCCGGCGAAAGCTGGACGTTCTCCGCGCTTCGCGCTACGTCCAGCTTTCGCTGGAATGACGAGTCGATAATGCACATCGCGATAACTCATCAGCCATGTAGGCTGGGATGAAATCCCAGCATTGCCATGCAGACGAAAGCTGGGATTTCATCCCAGCCTACGATCTACGATCCATAACGCGCATCGCGATAACGCCACCAAGCCACCAGGACAGCCATGATCACTCCCACCCGCCGCCCCCAAGTTTGCGTGCTCGGAAGTGCCGAACCCGGTTCCAAGGCTTATGACCTGGCCGGCGCGGCGGGCGAATTGCTCGCCCGGTCGGGGATCACCGTTGTCAGCGGTTGCGGCAGCCCCGCGACCCGCGTTGCCGCACAACGTGCGCAGGCGGCCGGTGGATTGGTCGTCAGCATCATCACGGAGGCCGATATGCCGGCGAGCGACTGGCCGGCGACGGTCGTCATACCCTGTGGCATGGGCGATGCGCGAAATCTGCTGATGGCGCTCGCCGGCGACGCATGCATCGTTATCGGCGGCCGCGCGGGCACCATCTCCGAAGTCTGTCTCGCCTGGCTTCATCACCGGCCGCTGCTGCCGCTCGAAGGCTGCGGCGGCTGGTCGGACGGGCTACTCAAGCACCCGCCCGATGAACGGCAGAATTCCACCATCCTGCCTTGGGATGGCGTGGCATCCCTGGAAACCCGGCTCAATGCCCTGGGCCTGATAAGATGACGATCCAAGCAGCTTGCGACGTCTGCGAAGAACGCCTGTTACGTGAAGGTTGAGTGGGCGGGTGCGAACCCCCACTTCCTTGTCTTGAGTACGTGCCTGCGTTGACGTTCCTCCCGTGCCACGCCTGCAACGAATTGGCCGCCGGGAAGCACTCACCGCTACGCCGGATAACGTGGTCTTTTTCGCCGCCTTCCCTGTGTTGCTGCGGAAATGTCATGCGAATCGACGAACGGCTGCTATCGAGTAACGAGACAAACCTCATGCCTTCTCCCTGTTTGCAAGCTGTTCCTGTGGCGGAAACGCCCGGCATCCGCACGGTCGCACAGCTGCCCATCCATCTGGCCGACGGCCGCGAGGCAGCCAGCACGATCTACAGCTTCCGCGGACTTTCCGACAGCAAGGAGCACTTCGCGCTGCGCTTCGGTGACCGCGATACCGACGCGCCGCTGGTGCGCGTGCATTCCGAATGCATGACAGGCGATGTGCTTGGTTCGGCGCGTTGCGATTGCGGTCCGCAACTGCAGGAGTCGCTGCGTCGCCTGCACGAAGAGGGTGGGTATCTCATCTACTTGCGCCAGGAAGGCCGCGGCATTGGCCTTTACGCCAAGTTGGACGCTTACCGCCTGCAGGAACAGGGACACGACACGTACGCCGCCAACCGCGCTCTGGGCCACGGCGACGACGAACGCGACTACACCGCCGCCGCCGAGATGTTGAAGGCGCTGGGCGTCTCGCGCATCACGCTCATCACCAACAATCCCGACAAGCGCACGCAACTGGAAGCGTTGGGTATCGACGTTGCCGGCGTGCGGCCCACCGGCGTGTTCTCCGGGCGCCACAACTTGCCTTATCTGGAAGCGAAGATTCGCCACACCCGCCACACCATCGTATTGCCGGATGTGGCGGAAGAATCCTGACGCGGCAGCGTATGCGTCATGGATGGCCGAGGCATTGCAGGTTGGGGCTCGCGTTCCGCTCACCCCAACCCACACGGCTCAGCATCAAGGATTGTGAACATCCGTCGCGGCGTGCGCAGCCTGCAAGTTGCTCCAGAACGTTCCGCCATCCTTCAACGGCGGATTCGCCGCACCGAAGTCGAAATAGTCGATGGCGCTTTTGGCGTTTGCGGGCAGATAGTCCCAACCGACCAAGGGTTGCGTACCACCCTGGCGCCAGGTCGGATCGGGATGGTGATCCAGCAATTTGTCCGGCGCGTGGTAGTAAACCAGCGGATGCACGCCCCAGTTGAGATAACCGTAGCTGCCGGTCCAGGTGGGCGGCGTGACGTTCACCGACCAGCCGCCGTGCATGGAGTAGTTGATGCTGCGGATGCGCGCGCCGATGTTGCAGCTATCCAGCCACACGACAATTCCTTCCCACTCATAGCGATGCCCGCCGATACCTGACGGCGGCATGTCCTTGGGCATGAACCACGCATACATGATCGCGCATTCGCCGTAGTAGCTGGCGTAACGCGAATACACTTGGCCGACACTGCTGGTGCACTCGCCGTCCGACGAGCCGGTGGGCTTCAAGCCACCGCTGACATTGCCGTTGGCGTCGACTGCCGGGTAAGGATCGCAGCCCTTGTCGCCGATGGCCAGGCGTGGCTGATAGTACTTCTCAAGTGCCGAGGCGCCGGTGTAGATCGGCTGCACCTGATCATGGCCGATTACGTTGTACGCCAGCACAGCGCTGCTTGCTAACAGGCAGCCCACCGCTGCCAAGTATGGAAAGATCTTGCTTGAACCCATGTCTACTCGCTCCGAGTTAGATGGCTGCAAAGAATAAAGATGCGGGCATCGATGATGTTTCACCTTTGCTGCGTGTTGCGGGTGACGGTCGATCGGATGCCCATCGGTCGACCAGCCATGTCGTTTGCAAACCTCCGACGCTGAGACACCTGTCGTCACGGCAGGCCTTGGTCTCGGCGAAATAAAGTACGCAGCAACGGTGGCAGGCAGATGATTGCCGGATGACGGCGCGCTGGCCTGCAACGACAAGACCGATCGCCGATGCGATGAGCTCGCGAGGCGAAACGCAGCCGTTTTCAGCGCAAATGCAGCTGTCGTTTCAGGCCATGCATTATTACGACGGTGGTGCGCGTGTCGAGCCGGTTACTACTCGCAATACGACTGCGCAAACCCGGTACAAACGAGCCGGCACGGCGTTCTTTAGGAGGTCAGCGCAATATCAACGCGGCTTGGTGTTAACAAGGGGCTGATCGCGGCCGGGCTCCAAAACCACCATGGTGAAGCGAACTTTTTTCTTCCCGCCGCACGCATACGCATGCGCGCAATCCGTGCGAGCGTGGGCGGAGCTTCCCTTGCCGATCTTGCAGCGGGCGCCATCAAGCTCGAGCAGCAATTCCCCTTCCAGCACATGGAACAGTTCCTGGGTGCCGGATGGATGTGCTTGGGCCTGAAACCGCTCGCCAGGATGCAGTTCCCACATCCAGTGTTCCAGCATTTCCGGACCTTCCGAACCGACCAGCAAGCGA
>NZ_DATEJY010000189.1:0-19009 GCF_035277725.1 Dyella sp.
CCAAAGAAATGGCCTCAAGAGCTCATGGCGCTATGCCGGTTACGAGCCTGAACGTTCAAGGCCAGATCGATGGTTTACACCCTCAGGTTCTACATTTCCGCTATACCGCAACGCGCCGGAGCGCTGAGGCAAGTCCAAAAATCCAGCCCGAACTCCAGCGTTGCATGTCATCAGACCTGCCTTGATTTATCTGTGCCGCAGCGCCACGGCGCGTCGCGGTATAGCGGGGACGTAGAACCTGTGGCGACAATCCATCTCTCTGGCGATAAACGTTCGAGCTTGTAACCTTCCCGAGCCAAGAGCCTTTCAGGCCATTTCTTTGGGTTACTTTTCTTTGGGCCAGCAAAGAAAAGTGACTCGGTCCTTTAGGACCGAAAGCGCCGCAGGCAATCCCCAACTCGACCACATGGTCAATTCCCGCCACAACAAAAAAACCTTTGCCCGGAAGCCACTTCACACCCAATAAGCCCAATAAGCCAATACGCAATCACCCATCCGCAAGGATGCCACTCAAATATTCCTCAAGCCGCTCACCCTGCCCCCGCTCCAACGCCTCCCTCGGCGTAAGCCCCTCAAGCGCCACCAACGCATCGTTGTGCCACCAATCCAGAATGCATGTCGCGTCAGGTTCAATACGACAGGCCAAGGTCAAAATGCGCCGGCAGCGTTCTTTCATATCGTCGCCGGCCATCGAACCCAAGCCATCCACCGCCAGCAGATAGGCCGGCAATGCAAGCAACCAGGCCTCCAGATCATGATCGTTGGCAGCCATCATCGATTGAGGTTCCTTACATCGGATTATGTTTGTCCACGCATAGGAAGGACCGGCGCTGCCCAAGGAAAGTTCTTGCACCTGCAGGCGAAAGCAGCATGGGCGCGATATCGCCCGGAAAGGCAGGATTTTCATCCATACTGGCATCAGGCCAATTCTTACCGTGACCCTTTCTTTCGTCTATCTCGGCCAACGGCGAAACAGTTGTGAGTCATAGGAACAAATGAATAACGCCCACAATGACGCCATCGACCTGCTGAAGGTCTTGAAGGTATTTACACTCGTTTACGAGCTCGGCAATTTCTCCGCTGCCGCGCGTGTGCTGAGCATTACTCCCGGCGCTGTAAGCAAGCAGATCGGTTCGCTCGAAGACACGCTTGGTTGCCGCCTGTTTCAGCGCACCACGCGCCACTTGTCGATCACCGAGGAAGGGCATCGCCTGTACGCGCTGATACAACAACCGGCGCAACAGATCGAAGACGCCATTGCCACGCTCTCTTCCGACGAAGGGCGGCCCAAGGGAACCGTCAAGATTTCACTGCCGATTGCCTTCAGCCGCACCGTGATACTTCCTTCCTTGGTCCGCTTCCGGGAACGTTATCCTGAAATCACGCTCGATCTGCATTTCGAGAACCGGCACGTCGATCTTATTTCCGAAGGCTTCGATTGCGCGATCGGCCAACAGCATGAAACGGAATCCAGCATCATCGCGCGACGCTTGGCGCCGCTGACGCTTATCCTGTGCGCATCGCCCGCCTACCTCAAACGCCACGGCAAAGTGGCGTCGCTCGAGCACCTGGAACAGCATCAACTGATCGTGTTTCGATCGCCCACCACCGGTCGAGTCGAAACATGGAAGCTGCGCGAACAAGGCAAAGAGCACGTTATTCAACCGCGTTCGCGATTGATCGTTACGGATACCGAAGCCCAAGCCGAACTGGCCAGCACCGGTTGCGGCATTACCTTGATCGGCGCGCATCACGCTTATCCGCTGATTGCGTCCGGCAAATTGAAGCAGGTGCTTGTGCATCTGTCGGCGCGGCGCAGCGATATTTGCATCTATTACCCCGCAAGAAAGAATCTGCCGCGCCGCGTATCGGCGTTTGTTGAATTCGTGATTGATGAAGTCCGCAAGAATGACATCGTGCGGCATGTGGAAGGACTGACGCCGAATCCTTAGATTTGCCGCGCCATCGTAAAAACTAGCGAACGGCCAGGCGGACGGCCGCTTGCCACGGTCCTCTTGCGCCGATCCCCCCTCCATCGCCCACGGCCACGCAACCGAACCGGCGATTGTCCCGGAACCTTCATATCCAAGTAGTTCAATACCCGCGGTGCCAGGGCCGCGGCCTTCGGCATGGGAGTAAGGGGGAATCCGCAGAAGTTGGTCTGATATCAGCCCTGTGTCGTTGTACCTATATCAGGAGTCTTTACATGTTCAGTCTTCGCACGTTACGCAAGGCATGGTTGCCGGCATCGATCGCCGCCATGAGCATCGCGTTTGCCGCCTCTGCCCAGGTGGATTCGTCGCCGAACCCGCAGGCTTACTCGCAACATTTCCCGTGGCCCGGTTCCTGGCGTTCGCCGCAGGATGCGCTGCCTACAGCAACGCCGATCAAGCATCTGATCGTGATCTTCGGCGAGAACCGCTCGTTCGATCATTACTTCGGCACCTATCCGGTGGCCGCCAACCCGGCCGGCGAACCCGCCTTCAAGGCCAAGCCCTGGACGCCGCAAGTCGACGGCCTGACCCCCGACCTGCTATCGCAGAACCCCAATGCGCTGAACCCCGGCAATGGCGCCAATGCGGTCAACCCGTTCCGCCTTGATCGCACCCAGGCCAACACCGAAGGCCAGAACCACAGCTACACGCCGGAACAGCTGGCCTACGACAACGGCAAGGCCGATCTCTTTCCGAAGTACACCGGCAACAACACCGTCAGCAGCACCGGCGCGTTCGGCACGCACGGGCTGGTGATGGGCTACTTCGACGGCAACACCGTCACCGCGATGTGGAATTACGCGCAGCACTTCGCCATGGACGACAATGCATACACCGATACGTTTGGTCCGTCGACGCCGGGCGCGATCGCCGTGGTGTCGGGCACCAACAACGGCGCCAAGGTGGTGCTGGGTTCGGCCTCGACCGTGCCCGATGGGCAGGGTGGCCTGAGCCTGATCGGCGACACCGATCCGGCGTATGACATGTGCTCATCGACCTCCAGCACGGTCATGATGACTTCGAAGAACATCGGCGACCTGCTCAATGCCCACCACATCACCTGGGGTGGCTTCATGGGCGGCTTCGACCTCACCGCCACCAACGCCAACGGCACCACCGGCTGCGCCCGCAGCACCTACTCGAGCGTGCTCGCCGGCACCAAGACCGACTACATACCGCATCACAACTGGTTCCAGTATTACGCCAGCACCGCCAACCCCACGCATGCACGCCCGACTTCGGTGAACCAGATCGGCTACGCCGACGACAAGGACAGCGGCGCCACGCCGGTGCACCACGAGTATGACGTGCAGGATTTCTACAAGTCCGTGGAAGCCGGCAATTTCCCATCGGTCAGCTACATCAAGGCACCGGCTGTCGGCGACGCGCATCCGGGCAATTCCGATCCGCTCGACGAACAGACGTTCGTGGTGACGCTGCTGAACTTCCTGCAGAAACAACCTGATTGGCAGAACACGGCCGTCATTATCACCTATGACGACTCCGACGGCTGGTATGACCATCGCTACGCGTCACCAACGACGTCGTCCTTCGACAGCATCACGCCGGAAGGCTCGGTGGTGGGCGCCGACCAGCTCAACGGCCCGGGCATCTGCAACGCACCGGGTGCCAAGCAAGGCGTAGGCGTGAATGGCGGCAAGGTCAATGGCCGTTGTGGCCCCGGCACGCGCGTTCCGTTCCTGGTGATTTCGCCGTATGCACGCGAGAACTATGTTTCCGACGTGCGCGTCACGCAGGCTTCGGTGGTGCGTTTCATCGAAGACAACTGGCTGCATGGCGAACGCATCGGCCAAGGTTCGAACGACGCCAGCACTGGCAGCATCATGAGCTTGTTCGATTTCAATCGCCGAGTGCATGAGGAAAATGCGCGGCGCTTGTTCCTGGATCCGGATCAAGGCACGGTGGTGCATAAGCCGTGGCGTTCTTGATGGCCAGGTAACGCTGCTCGGAAATGATCCCCTGCTTGCCATGGAAGGCTGTCTTCTTAGTTCGTCGTCCCGGCGAAAGCCGGGACCCAGCGACTTTTAGCTTCTCAAAGGCACTGGACCCCGGCGTTCGCCGGGGCGACGACGTTTGAGGAATTTTCTGTACGACAGGTATTCGCATGCCATATTGGGGTTTGGCATTGCCTCACCCCAACCTACACAACGTCACGGCATTGAACAGATCTATGCAGAGCAAGCACCAATACTTGTTCAAGCTTGCCCTATGCGCGCTTGGCGCATTGAGCTGCGCCACCAGCTACGCCTTTATCGAGCAAGCTACGCAAGCTGACAACGGCGGCATCAATCCGCATCCCGTGCATTTGCTGCTTCCGCCCACCGCGCCCTTGAGCGCCGTGGCGCAACTGGGCAAAGCGCTGTTCTTCGATCCCATGCTCTCCGGCTCCGGCAAGCAATCCTGCGCTTCCTGCCATGACCCCAAGCACAGCTACAACCCGCCCAATGCGCTGACCGTGCAACCCGGCGGCGCGCACATGAAAAAAGCCGGTTTCCGTCCGCCGCCATCATTGGCCTATTTGTATCGGCAGATGCCTTTCAGTATTGGGCCGGATGCCGGCGACACCGACGTGCCGGTCAATCTCAATACCGTAGCCGCTTCCACTCGCAACGATCCACGCGCCAACAAATCCGCCGGTACTGCACCGGCCACCATTCCAATGGTGCCGCAAGGCGGATTGTTCTGGGACGGTCGCGCCGACTCGTTGCAACGCCAAGCCATCCTTCCCATCCTCAATCCGGTGGAAATGGCGAACAACAGCATCGGGGACGTCGCCAGGAAATTGGCGAACAGCCGCTATCGCCAATCCTTCGCACAACTGTTCGGCCCCGGCATCCTGCACGACGCACCGCAACTGGTCGACGAAGCGATGTTCGCCATCGGCCGCTACGAAATCGAAGACAGCTCCTTTCACCCCTTCACCAGCAAGTACGACGCATGGCTGCAAGGCCACGCTCGGCTGACGCCGCAGGAAATGCGCGGCCTGGCGTTGTTCAACGATCCGAACAAAGGCAACTGCGCCGCCTGCCATCTCAGCCAGCCAACCCGCGACGGCCTGCCGCCGCTGTTTACCGATACGCAATACGAAGCACTCGGCGTGCCACGCAATCCCGAGCTGGCCGCCAACAACAACCCAGAATTCTTCGACCTCGGCGTGTGCGGCCCCTTACGCAAAGACCTCGCCAGCCAGACGCAATACTGCGGCATGTTCCTCACCCCTACCCTGCGCAACGTCGACCGGCGCGCCGTGTTCTTCCACAACGGCGTCTACCGCAACCTCACGCAAGTGCTGGACTTCTACAACCTGCGCAGCGTGGCGCCGGAGAAAATCTATCCGCGCGATGCGCATGGAAAGCCGGCGCTGTACGACGACATCCCTGTTGCATACCAGAAGAACGTCGACACCACCGACGCACCTTTCGATCGGCATCTTGGCGATGCGCCTGCGCTGACGGCGCAGGATATCCAGGACATCATTGCGTTCCTGCATGCGTTGGATGATGGCCATACCGCGAAATAAACCGTGCGGGTCAACATCGCCTTACTCATCACGATGCACAACGAGGCCGCGTGTCATCAGCGACCAAACGAATGCACACATTGGCCATTCGGGACAAGTTGCCCAACGCGCCGCAAACAGATGCGTTTCGTGCAACCCGATATTGCACTGCGACACAAACGCTTCAAAAACGATTTCACCGAAAACCTGCCTTTTTCCCTGCGAAACTTGTTGACTTGCACTACAACCAAAGGGTAAAACCTTACTGCCTATGCGGACGATTAGGTTGGTTGTAGTAGATGGACTGACGATGTTCTTCTAAGGGGAAAAAAGAGGACACGTCGCCATGGAGGTCTGGCCTCCTTCGTCTTGGACCACTGTTGCTCATAGGGTTTGGTAGGAACGGTATTTACATGAACCGCTGTTCCCTCGCTGAAAATTCGCCGAGCTGCGTTTGGGCAGTGGTCGCCCGTGCCTGTGCCGCAAAGGGACAGTGCAAATCGATTTCCGTGCGTGATCAAGCCAGGAAAAGCGCGCTGCGCGCCCGCGGCAAATGCATTGCCGGCTATTCGCCGCCGGTATTGGCCGTCTAAAACCCTTATATCGACCTGACAACACGCCTTCCGGCTTGTTGATCGAGCTTGCTCGATCGCATCCGGCGCGTGCGCATGGCTTGCACCGCAGGCCGTGAATGTCGTGTCGCATCCATGAAGAAGACCGAACTACTGCGGGGGGAGAGCCCGTCGGACGGTCGTATCCTTGAATCGGAGAACCCGAATGAAAACGGCTGGTTTAAAGCGTAAGAATTTAGCGGTGGCCATCGCGATCGGTTTTGTTGCCGTGTTTGCAACAACCACCGCTTTGGCGACCGAAGTACGTGGTCATCTACAACAAGAAAACTCAGGGCAGCCGGTTGCCAACGCCAAGGTGTCGCTGGACGGCACTGCCTACACGGCCACGGCGGATAAAGACGGCAATTTTGTTTTTGCAGACGTACCGGCAGGCAGCTATACCGTTTCTGTTTCGCAAACGGGTTTCGCCACCACACATTCCGCGTTGACTGTCGGCAACACGGGGCCTGCCACGGTCAATATCAGCCTGAAGAAAGTGGCTGAACTCAAGGGTCTGATCGTGGCGGCCAACCGCTACGACGCCTCCACCATGCAGATGGATGCGCCCAACACCACCAATGTGCTGTCGGCGGCAAGCCTGCAGCACACCGCCGTACACAACGTGGCCGAAGCGCTCGGCCTGATTCCCGGCGTCAATGTGACCAATACCGGTTCGGGCTATTTCTCCGGCATCGACGGCGCAGCGCGCGGTGAAGGCGTCTACGCGACAGTGCGCGGCTTGCCGGCCGATTACGACGTTAACCTGATCAACGGTGTCGACGTCGCGCAAGGCATGCCGTACAGCCGCAGCGTGCAGTTGAGTCTGCTGCCGCCTTCCGGCTTGCAGACCATCGTTATGAACAAAACCTCCACCGCAGATATGGACGGCGATGCGATCGGCGGCACCGTAGATTTCCGCACACCGTCGGCGTACGACTTCGCCAAGGACATGAGCGGCAGCGTATCGGTGAGTGGCCGTTCGGAAAGCCGCGCGCGCGATTACGGGAACAGCGGACTGGGCGGCGGTTTTGCCGGCGATTTCCAGACCAAATTCGGCAGCGCGAAGCAGTTCGGCGTATATGCCAGTGCGTATTACGACTACCGCACTTACGTGAACAGCGAAGAGGCCGCGGCCACCAGCGCCTATAACGATGGCTCCTGGCAATTCGCGCACACCGATGCCAACGGCAACAACGCCCCTGGCTTCGACCCTTCCAAGAACCTGAGCAGCACCGGCATGAACGTCGGCGTGGTGCCCGGCTATGAGCGCCGCTACGGCGGCAATTTCTCGTTCGACTGGAAAGTCGACGAAACGCTCAGCACCTATCTGCGCATGACCTATGCGTACGCGCAGACCACGGAAGACACCTCGTTCACGCAGCTGATTCCCCGCAACATCACCTACAACCAGGTTGGCACCAGCAACGTCTACACGCCGAATATCGGCCGCATCGCCAGCCGCTACTGGTACGAAACCAACCCGGAAATCGCCGACCTTGCCACCTTCCAGGCAGGTGGCGACAAGACCGTTGGCGGCTGGACGATTTCACCGAATGTGTTCTACAGCTTCGGTGACAACGATCGTCCCGACCACGTGGAAATCGACGGCCGCGAAGACAAGTATTCGCAAACCAACTTTGCCTATAGTGGCAGCACGCTCATGGGCTATGGCAACGGCAGCTTCCCCTATCCGCAGCTGACGCCCGCACTGCTGGCGCAGGTCAACAACATTCCTGGCCTGTACGCCAACGATGATGGCGAACTCACCAAGATCTATTCCGGCCAACGCAAGGGCGGCGCGAAAGTCGATTTCCGCTACGACTTCGCCAACGGCAGCCTGTCCTCGATCCAGTTCGGCGCCAAGTTCACTGAAAGCGTGCGCAATTACACCAATCGCGACTGGTCGACCGCGGGCATCAACGATGGCGTCACCACGCTGGGCGATCTGGGCATCTTCAACGGTACTTACAATTCGATCTTTCCCGGCCAATACAACTGGAAATCGCCCAAGGTCAGCGAATCGGCGGTCAGCAACCTGATCCAGCAATACCTGGTGTCCAGCGACCTGGATACCTGCGGCGACAGCCTTTACGCCAACAACTACAACTGCGACACCTTGCGCGGCAGGGAAGCGGTCAGCGCCATCTATGGCAAGGCCACGTTCAATATCGGCAACCTGGAAATCATCCCAGGCTTGCGTTTCGAGCACACCGGCATCCAGAACACTTACTGGGTGGTGCCGCAGGACAGTTCGGGCAACGAAACACTCGGTTATTTCCAGACCAATCACTCGGTCTTCAACGAACCGCTGCCCAGCGTGTTCCTCAATTACCGCCCTACCGACGGCAGCGTGTATCGCGTCGGCTTGTGGCAAAGCTACACGCGCCCTTCCCTCTATCAATTGGGCAGCAGCTCGTCGGTAAGCGTGTCGCAGGGCGTCACTACCATCACGCGCGGCAATCCCAACCTGAAGGCAATCGAGGCGACCAATCTCGATTTCTCCGGCCAGTGGAGCAACGACAATGGCGGCTATGCATCGGTGGCCGGCTTCTACAAACATCTGAGCCACTACATCTACGATGCCGGCGGCGGACAGGCCAACTCCAACACCAATGGCGCAGGCACAGTGTTCTACAAGACGCCGGAAAACGGCGGCAATGGCCGCGTGTATGGCATCGAGCTGGATACCCACCAGAAGTTCAAGTTCCTGCCTGAACCCTTCGACGGCTTGGGCGTCAGCTTCAACGCCACCCGCCAGAACACCAAGGTGAACCTGGGTGTGCCCGGTTTCCAGAACGAAGAAATGCAAAGCGCGCCGAAGTTCATGGCGAACGCGGAAGTGTTCTACGAAAAGAACGGCTTCTCGCTCAACCTGAGCTATCACTACACCAGCGCGTGGCTGGCGAACTACGACCAATTGAATGAGGGCGCACCGTGGGACGACTTGTGGATCCGGCCGATCAAGCGTCTTGACCTGCATGCGGGCTATGCGTTCAACAATGGCTTACAGGTGGATTTTTCGATCTCCAACCTGGCGAAGAACTATAGCTATTGGGCGCACATCGGGCGGCAGAGCCTGGTCATCTCCGACATTGTCGATACCGGGATGACGTCATTGTTGACGGTGAAGTACAACTTCTGATGCGATTGGCGTCGGATCTCCAAGAACGCGACGTGGCGCCCTCCCCTGCTTGGCAGGGAAGGGTTGGGTCGATGCGAGATGTCATTCCGGCGAAGGCCGGAATGACGATTCGCTCTGAAACGGAGTTGCCATTCATTTCGATTTCCCTGCCGAAACCCGTATGCACATGTACCGTCGAAAACCTAACGACCGTCATTCCAGCGAAAGCTGGAATCCAGCGACTTGGGGGCCGAAAGGCACTGGATTCCAGCTTTCGCTGGAATGACGAGAGCGAGCCCGTAGGCTGGGGTGAAATCCCAGCATGCTTGAGCATGGCAGTGCAGGGATTTCATCCCAGCCTACGATTTCATCCCAGCCTACGAGGGGTTCGCTGCGCATGAAACGCCGCCAATTCCTCAGCTTCGCTCTGTTATCCACCTTGGCCATGGACCGCCGCATCCTCGCTGCGAACAGCGTGCACGGCATCGCAACGCCACTGCCCGACGGCAAGCCGCACCGCTTCACCCTGCAAGACCACGATTTCATGCTGGACGGCAAGCGCGTCCAGATCCGCAGCGGCGAGATGCATCCCGCGCGCATTCCCAAATCGCATTGGCAACACCGCATCCAGATGGCCAAGGCGATGGGCCTCAATACCATCGCGCTGTACCTCATGTGGAATCATTTGGAACGCGAACCGGGTGTGTTCGATTTCACCTCGGAGAACCGCGATTTCGTGCATTTCATCCAGCTCTGCCAGCAAGAAGGCATGTGGGTGTATCTGCGCCCTGGCCCGTATATATGCGGCGAGTGGGACATGGGTGGATTGCCGCCTTATTTGCTACGCGACAAGAACATCAAGCTGCGTGACCGGCATGATCCGGATTACATGGCCGCCGTCCAACGCTATATCGCCGCCATCGCGCCGAAGATCGCGCCGCTGATGGCCGATGCCGGCGGACCGATCCTGATGTTGCAAGTCGAAAACGAATATTCCTCGTTCGCTGCCGACGTCGGTTATCTGGAAGCCATCAGCGATCTATGGCGAGTGCACGGCATTGATGGACCATTTTCGATTTGCGATGTGTCGCCCGACCTCAAGCGTCGACGCGCTTATCTGCCCGGCGCCGCATTGGGTCTGGACGGCGCGGAACCGCTGCAATTGCGCGAAGGGGTGCACTTTGCGCCGCATGCACCCGTGTGGGTGGGCGAGACCTATCCTGGCTGGCTTACGCATTGGGGTGAGCACGAACTGGCACACAAGGATTGCGCTGATGCGCTGCGCAAGATCATGGCCGGCGGGTACTCCTTCAATCTGTATGTCGTGCATGGCGGCACCAACTTCGGCCTGACCGCCGGCGCCAACGCGGATGACGACGGCTCCAATTTCCAGCCGGTGATCACCAGCTACGACTACGGGGCACCGATCGACGAACGTGGCGATCCTACGCCGGCCTATCACGTGCTGCGCGACATTCTTGGCAGTGCGAACGCAATACCGCCACCCTGCCCGCGCGGCGCTTTCGCCGACGTATTGCCCACGCCGTTTGCATCGCTTTGGGACAACCTCCCCACCGCACCGGCGCCAACGCATACACCCGCCAGCAACGAACAATTGTTGCGGCAAAACCAGGGTCTGGTGGTGTATCACAAGACCGTCAAGCGCGGCCGGCATTTGCACATCGATGGCGTGCGCGACTATGCCGTGGTGCATATCGATCGGCGCGAGCGTGGCAGTATTTCGCGCGTGCACGATGCGCGGCTTCATTCTTCGCCCGATCTGCACCTTGCGCACGACAACCACGATGGCGAGATGGCGTTGGACATCCTTGTCGACAGTTTCGGGCACATCAACTTCGGTCCGCAGCTGGGCGACCGCAAAGGCTTGGTCGGCCACGTGCAGCTCGATGGCAAGCCGCTGTACGACTGGCAGGTGTTTGGCCTTCCGTTGGACGACACTTTTATCGCCAACCTGAAACCGGTGATGACATATCCCGATCGACCGGGCCAGCTCTTCCAGGCGACGGTTGCTCTGCAAAAACACGGGGACGTTTATCTGGATATGCGTGCCTGGACCAAAGGCTACGTGTGGGTCAACGGCCATCTGTTGGGGCGCTACTGGCATATCGGCCCGCAACAATGCCTGTATTGCCCGAGTGAATGGCTGACCGATGGCGATAACCGCCTGGTGATTCTGGATCTGCACCAGACCACGGCGGCTCCGATACGTTGTGCAGACAACCTGGTGGGCGCGGCATGATGCATGTATCCAGGCAAGTGAGCGGAGCCGACGTGGCCCATGTCAATGATCAAGGCGAAGCGCTGATCGCGTCCGCCGAAGCAAGCGCAAATCCGCCGCGTGTCATGGGTTTTTGGGGCGGCCTTTCGGCCAATCTCTTGAACATGATCGGCGTGGGGCCGTTCATCACTATTCCATTGGCGCTCTCCGCGCTCGCCGGGCCGATGGTGCTGGTGGGTTGGTTGGCCGGCGCCCTGCTGTGCCTGTGCGATGGCCTGGTCTGGGCCGAGCTGGGCTCGACCATTCCCGAATCCGGCGGCCCGTATCACTACCTGCGCACGGCGTATGGCAGCGAAGGGCTTGGACGTCTATTTGGTTTTCTTTACCTGTGGCAGACCGTGCTTACCGCGCCGTTGTCGATCGGTTCGGCGGCAGTGGGTTTTGCGCAATATCTCGCCTTCCTGATTCCGGGCCTGGGCCATCAAGGGCAGATCGCCGCGGCGGTCGTGCTATGCCTGGCCAACACTGCCTTGCTGTATCGGCGTGTCGATTCGGTGCAGCGCCTGTCGTTGCTGGTGAGCGTGATGGTGATCGGTGCGTGCGTGTGGATCGTCGCGAGCGGCTTGCTGCATTTCGATACGCGCCTGGCTGCGCAATTCCTGCATGCCGGCGGCGACTCCAAGCATGGTTTCTGGCTCGGCCTCGGCGCCGTCAGCCTGATCGCGGTGTACGACTACGGCGGCTACAACAACGTGTGCATGCTGGGTGGCGAGATCAAGCGGCCGCGCCGCACGATTCCACTTGCCGTCTTGACGTCGATTCCGATCGTCGCCCTGCTCTACATGGGCTTGAATATCGCCGTGCTCGGCGTGCTGCCATGGCAGGAAGCTGCGCACTCGAAGGCAGTCGTTGCGGATTTCATGCAATCGATCTACGGCAGGACCGGCGGCATTACGGCGGTGCTGCTGATCCTGCTGGCAACGTGGGGTTCGGCGCTGGTGGTGTTGCTCGGCTACTCGCGCGTGCCGTATGCCGCGGCCGCGTCCGGCCAGTTTTTCCGCATGTTTGCGCGACTGCATCCACGCGGGCAGTTTCCGACCGTGTCGCTGTTGTTCACCGGTGCCGCCTCAGCACTGGCCTGCACGTTGTCGCTGGACAACTTGATCGCCGCCTTGATGGTGATCCAGATCATGTTCCAGTACATGGCGCAATGCCTGGCGATCGTGCTGCTGCGCCGGCGCGGACGCGAGCATGCCGACACATTCCGCATGCCGCTGTATCCCTTGCCAGTGGTAGTCAGCGTGATCGGCTGGCTCTACATCGTGTGCACCAGTCCCGGGCGGCACATCCTTGCCGGCATCGCGACGATGGTGGGCGGCACGCTGATTTATGTGATCGACGCATGGAGAAAGAAGGCATGGCCTTTTCAGAGCCCATGAAACGTTGGGATGTCGTCGTGGTGGGCGAGATTTATGCGGATCACGTCTTCAGCGGTTTTCAGCGCTGGCCGGCGCCGGGCGAAGAAGTCCACGCCGAGCATTACTTGCGCGAGCTGGGCGGCGGCGCGGTCAACACCGCCTGTGCGCTGGCGCGCCTGCAACATCGCGTGCGACTGGTCGGCTTGATTGGCGAAGCCGATCGCAGCTGGTTCGAAACACGCTTGCAAGGGTTTGGTCTCTCGGCGGACGGTTTGCGCAGCGATCCACTCGGCACCGGTGTCACGGTAAGCGTTTCCACCCGGGAAGACCGCTCGTTCTATACGTATCTCGGCGCCAATCGCCGCCTGGCGGACATGCTGGATGACGTCAACCTGCGCGCCGAATTGATCGCCGCCCGCCACGTGCATTTCGCCATGCCGCTCGCCGCGGATGTGGCCAAACGCCTGTTTCCGCTGCTACGCAAAGCCGGCTGCACTACCTCGCTGGATGTCGGCTACAGCCCGGACTGGTTGCGTGATCCGGCCAACCCATGGACCTGCCGCGCGGTGGATTATTTTTTCCCGAACCAGACTGAAGCCCACTTGCTGACCGGCGACGACAGTGCGGAAGCATTCCGCGATTGGGCCTCGTCCATGGCGATCCAGCATGGCGTCATCAAGCTGGGTGCTGCGGGCGCCGCGGCCGTGATCAACGGCGAGCTGCTGCGCGTCGCGCCGCCGCGTGTGGAAGCAATCGACATGACCGGCGCCGGCGATGCGTTCGATGCCGGTTTTATCGACGGCGTATTGAGTGGCGAATCGACCGAAGACTGCCTGCGGCGCGCGTGCATTTGCGGCGCCTTGTGCACGACGCGGATCGGTGCGCTGGAAGGACTACCCGATTCTCTTTCGTTACGGAGTATCTATGAGCAAACCTATGGAACGTAAGATCGCCCTGATCGGTGGCGGCGGTGTGCGCGCCCCGCTGGTGATCTTCGGTGTCGATGAAGCGACAGAAGCCTTGGGCGCCGCGGAAATGGTGCTGTACGACCCCGACCAGGAACGCCTGGCGGTGATGGTGGAACTGGGCAAGGCGATCGTGGCCAAATCCGGCGGCTCGTTGCGTTTGCGTGCAGCGACGTCGGCGGAGGATGCCATCGACGGCGCGCATTTCGTGCTCAACAGCATTCGTGTCGGCGGTATTGCCGGACGCGCCGCGGATGAGCGCGCATCGATCGAGCACGGCTATCCGGGGCAGGAAACCACCGGGCCGGCCGGTGCCGCCATGGCCTTGCGCACGGTGCCTGCCGCACTCGAACAAGCGCGCTTGGTGGAGCGTTTGAGCCCGGATGCGTGGCTGGTGAATTTCACCAATCCCGCCGGCCTTATCACCCAGGCCGTGACCAGCCATAGCAACGTCAAGATGGTCGGTATCTGCGATACGCCGACCGAGCTTTTCCACAATATCGCCAAGGCATTGGGCGAACCGTGGAGCGACGTGCAATGCGATTACGTCGGCCTCAACCACCTGGGCTGGGTGCGCGGCGTGCGCGTGCGCGGCCGGGATGTGATGGATACCTTGCTCGGCAGCGACGAACTGCTGCGCCAGCTTTACCTCGCGCCGCTGTTCGACTTCAACATGATCCGCTCGCTGCGGCTTATTCCCACCGAATACCTGTTCTTCTATTACGAACGCCGGCGCGCCCTGCACAACCAGTTGCAGCAAGGCGGCAGCCGCGGCGCGGAAATCCAGCAGTTGAACCAGGTATTGATCGACACCTTGAAAAGCCGCCTGATGGCCGGCGATGGCGATGGCGCCGTGGCGACCTATGCGGCCTATCTCAACCAGCGTTCCGGCTCGTACATGAAACTGGAAGCGGAAGGCGGCTCGGCGTTCGATCCCGACGTCAGCCTGCAGGTCGATCCGTTCCGTGTGGCTACCGGCTATCACCGCATCGCCATCGACGTGATGAGCGCGCTGACTGGCGCCAAGCCTGCCACCATCGTGGTCAACACGCGCAATCGCGGCGCACTGCCGGACCTGCCGGATGGCGATATCGTGGAGACGGCAGCGCGCATCAGTCTTGACTCGATTGTTCCCGAGCCGATTGCACCGTTACCCGATGAAGTACGCGGGCTGGTGCACGCGGTGAAGGCTTATGAACGCGCTGCAATCGATGCCGCGTTGAACAACACAAGGCTGACGGCACGCAAGGCGTTACTGATCCATCCGGCCATTGGCGAATGGAGCCCCAGTGAAGCGTTGTTGCGCAACATGTTCGATACCGCCGATGCGGATGGCGAGTGCCTTTGCCAAGGTCACATGCACGGCCATTTGCGCGGATAAGCTTCGCAGCCGTAGGTTGGATTGCCTTGGACTTGATCCCTGTCTCTTGATCACATCTTGTTCCGCTTGCTGATCATGCTCGATAGCTGCAAAAACGCCACAGACCGGCTCCCTCCCCTGCTTGCAGGGGTGGGGTGCGAGCGAAGCGCGCGGCGGCAGCCGAACATCGCTTCGAGCCATTTTCTGGGGAAATTCAGCCGTACGCTAAAGCCCAAGCAACCCCACCCCGCCCTCCCCTACTGCCGCAGGGGAGGGAGCGATCATCGCAAGGCTGGGCTCTATAGCCACGTCGGATTCGTGATCAAGAGACAGGACTTGATCCGGGGTAACCCAACATATTCGAAGCGATTCGTTGGGTTAGGCTGCGCTAATCCAACCTGCGATGAAATCCCAGCGGCAGCCGCGGCCATGCAACCGGCATGCGGATGCCAAGCAAAGCCTTGCGCATCCACGCGCAAGCCGGCCGCTCGATCCACACAAACGTCGCCCACGCGCATAGCACGGCGGCGAGCGGACGCGCGAGGAACAATACATAGTTCGCCGCGCTCGGCGTCAACGGCGCATGGGCCACGATGCGCTGCATCGCTTCAAACACATACACGTGCACGAGATAAAGCGAATAGGATATCTCGCCCAGCCAGACCGACCACACCGGCACGGCGATACGAACGACCTTGACCAGCATCACCAGGCCAAGCAACGCAATCGCCAGCGGTGCTCCCCACCCGCGCGGCCCGAAGAAATTCACCATGCCAAGGCGATGCCAGCCTGCAAGCAGCGCGACAAGCAAGACGCATGTGATCGTGCACACGACCACCACGCGCCTGCACACGATGCCGGAAACATACAACCATGCCGCCAGCATGCCGAATACGAAATCCCAGACGATCGGATTGATCGCCAGATTCGCATAGCGCGACCACATCACCAGCGGCTGCGATGCGACGCCCAGGTTATAGCCGCCACGGAACAACGGTATCGCCAGTAGCGTCAAGGCAAACCACGCTGCCATGCCGGCGTAACGCCACCGCCCCAGCACCATGCAGGCCGCAAACACGAGATAGAAGTAGCACTCGAAGCACAGCGTCCATGCCACGCCTACCGCCATCTGAAAATAGATACCCGACGCGGCCGGGTTGTGCGGCACGAAGATCAGGCCTTCCAGATAAGGCAACAGCACGGATGGATCGCGAAACCCGCGCAAGCCATGATGCTCCACCGCCAAGGCCACCACGCTCACGATGGCGAACAACGGCCAGATGCGCGCCACACGCTTGGCTGCGAAGCGCCATGCATACGCCGGCGTGCCGTCGAAATTGCGCGTGGTCAGCACCATCAAAAAGCCGCTGATGATGAAGAACAGATCCACGCCCATCGCCATGGGCAACAGCAGGTGATTGGCAATCACCGTCCCTGCCGCGCTGCCCATGAGTGCACCGCGGTCATGGACCATCACGACCATAAAGGCCGCCATGCCCCGCAGCGCCTGCAGCCAGGCCAGCTTTTTCTCATGGGTATCCACGCGCGTGAGTGCGCGTTTTTGATGGTTTGGTTGCCATGCAGGCTGGGATGAAAATCCCAACGCTTTTCCGGACTGCCTCATGCTGGGGTGTCATCCCAGCTACATATGGCCCGAACCGCCTTCAGCGTTGATTAGCCAACGTCCACGTTGCGTATGTTTTTCCATAAAAATTCCGCAACGATTGTTTCGATCTAAATTTCAGCCCGTTAGCTCTCTCTGCAACACTTCTACGACGTGATGTTGTCGTGATGTTCACAGACACGTCACGCGTCGCTGAGCGATTCGCGACAACGCCTTCATCCCCTCTTGATCTGCGCGCTGAAATTCTCCGCCGCCAAACTCGCACGTTTTTTCGAACCACTCCTCCAAGGAATCGAGATGGCCCGGCAAGCAGTGACACTAATCGGTGGTGGCCTGGTGGGCGCACTGCTCGCACAACTTCTGGCCACGCACGGTTTTTCCGTCACGGTTTTTGAAAAACGCTCCGATCCGCGGCGACTCAACTTCGCGCGTGGCCGCGCGATCAACTTGGCCATTGCCGAGCGTGGATGGCAGGCCTTGCGGACGGCAGGGCTGGCGCAACGCGCGCTGCGGATGTCAGTGATGATGCGCGGACGCATGGTGCATGGGCGCGATGGCACCGGCAGCCTGCAGCGCTATGGTCTGGACGACAGCGAAGTGATCTGGTCCATTTCGCGCAGCGGCCTCAATGCACTGCTGGTGGATGCCGCCGAAGAAGCTGGTGCTACGTTCCACTTCGGCCAGACGCTGGTGTCTACCGATATGGATACGCGCAGCCTGTCGCTGATGGACCGCGAGGATGTACCGCGAGAATGCGAAGCCGGCTTGCTGATCGGTGCCGATGGCGCCGGCTCGGCCCTGCGCGCTGCGATGGATCTTTATCAACCGCTCGGCATTCGGGTTGAACCGCTCGGCCATGGCTACAAGGAACTGGAGATTCCACCCGCCACCGGTAGAAACCGCTTTGCGATCGAACCCAATGCCCTGCATATCTGGCCGCGCGGCGGCTATATGTCCATTGCCACGCCGAACATCAACGGCAGCTTCAACGTCACGCTGTTTCTGCCATTGCACGGGACCTATCCCAGTTTCGACACGCTGCGCGACGCTGCTACGGCGAGCGCCTTTTTTGCCCGCGAATTCCCCGAACTGTTTCCGCTGATGCCATGCTTCGCCGATGACTTCGATGGCCATCCTGTCGGCAAGCTCGCCACGCTGTATCTCGACCGCTGGCACATCGATGGACGTGCCGTGCTCGTCGGCGATGCCGCGCATGCCATCGCGCCATTTCATGGCCAAGGCATGAATTGCGGCTTCCAGGATGCCGTGGCGCTGGCCGATCTGTTGGCCGGCTGCGGCCGCGATACAGCCGGCGCGTTCGCGCAGTTCCAGCAGGTCCGCAAGCCGAATGCGGATGCGATCGCGGCGATGACATTGGAGAACTACGTCGAAATGCGCGACTCGGTCGCCGACCCGCATTACCTTGCCAAGCTCGAACTTGAAGCGCTGTTGACGCAATGGGCGCCCGAGTACTTCATGTCGCGCTATCGCATGGTCACCTTTACGGCATTGCCGTATGCGTACGCCTATGCACGCGGTCGCGCGCAAAACGAAGTGATCGAGCAACTTCTTCGCGACTTTGGCCGCCCCGGCGATGTGCCGCAGAACGTTGCAATAGCGTCGCTGCAACAGGCCCTTCCACCGTTACAAAGCGTGGAAGATCCAGCTATTCATCCGATGCATGCGGCGGCGTTGTCGCGTTTTGCCTTCTTTGAGGCTTAGCTGCCTGGACAGGCAAGGGCTTATGTCACCCAGTTCGATGGATATGCACTCTAGGGATGCTCTGATCTATTCCATGCACCCGGCATGACGTCCAGAAGGCCCGCAGGGTGTGTTGCGTGGCGCAGGGCAGACTGGCCATCTGTTCAAGCCGCGCGGCGCAGCCTGCGGGCCTTCTGGACGTCACCCCGTCTTTGTATTCAATGCGTTGGGGCCACACTGTATGCGTGCCTCGCTTCGCCCCGCCGTCTCGACATACAACCAGTATGCCTTCACCGTCGGGGCGAAGCGAGGCGCGCATACCGTGCGGTGACGGGTACATGGAATAGATCAGAGCATCCCTAGTCTTACTGTGTCATAAATTCACGAGGTGTTCTGAACGGGTGCTCGTCCGCAACATGGACAGCGCGGCAAGCTAGCTGCGAGCGCGAGGCTGAG
>NZ_DATEJY010000190.1:0-6086 GCF_035277725.1 Dyella sp.
CCAGCGACACGTGCCCGACTCGATACCATCACTACGCTACGTTCTCAGCCTCGCGCTCGCAGCTAGCTTGCCGCGCTGTCCATGTTGCGGACGAGCACCCGTTCAGAACACCTCGTGAATTTATGACACAGTAAGATTAAGTTCGGAGCATTGGGGGTAGGGTGGGGTGCGAGCATAGAGAGCGGCGCGAGCCTGATGTCGAAGAAACCCATGGCTTCTTATCATCGCGACCTTAGGCTGCACGCTAAAGCCCCCAACCCTCCCCTGCGCGCAGGGGAGGGAACCGTATTTCGCGATGATTGAGATGCTGCTTGAATGCAGTTTAGACGTGCGCTTATCGCTGCCGCCCATCAGTTTTCAAGCACACCAAGATCAATGGAATTCGCCATCGCCTGGTAACCAGCATCGTTGGGATGCAAATGATCGCCACTGTCGTAAGCGGGCAACAGGGCAGTGGGATTGGACGGGTCGCGCACGACCTGGTCGAAATCGAGTACGCCGTCGGCGCCGTTGTTCGCCGAACGCACGAAGGCGTTCACGGCCTCGCGCTTCATTTCCCCGGCGGGGTCGTAGTACGAAGCACCGTTGTAAGGGGTAATGGTGCCCAGGTAAATCTTGATGCCATCGGCTTTCGCCTGCGCAATGGTCGCCTGCATGGCCGCGATGATCTGATCGGCGGAAACGTTTTGCTGCGGAATTTCCTCGCCTAGGCCAATGTCGTTGATACCCAATAGGATCATGACGTGAGTCGCGCCCGAAACGCCGGCAACATCGTGGGCGAATCGCGTCACGCCGGCTGGGCCGACGCCGTCGTAGATCCAGCGGTTGCCGGCGATGGCGGCGTTGACCACGCTTACGCGGCCAAGATCTTCAGCATCGGACTGCACGCGATTGTCGAGGTCGTTGGGCCAGCGACGGTTGGCATCGGTGGTCGAACCGTAACCGTCGGTGATCGAATCGCCGAACGCCACGACCACCTTGTACGGATGGGCCCATTGGTTGGCGCCGCTGATAGAGGAATCGACGGTGGATGCATCCACCTCGCTGAGCCAGTAATACATGGTCGTTGCCGTGGCATTGGCCATCGTCGCGGCACCCGCCTGGTCGCCGGGCGACAGGTAATTGGTTTGCATGCCTATCGTGTGAGTGGTGACGACGGGCGTGTTCTGCGGCACGTACAAGCTGATGGCCAGATCCGATTGCGTCGGCACCTGCAGGTAAACCGGATCGCTCCAGCGTTCTTCGCCGGGCGCGAGCGTTACGGTGCCGTTGCCGCCGAATCGGAGCCTGCGATCCGTAGCAGGATCAATGCCGCCATTGCCCGTGCTGCGTGCAACGTGAGCTTCGCCGAACGTGACCGGCGTGGTGCCGAAGAAATTGGAAAGCTTGATGCGGATCAGGCTGCCGCCATGCGATGTGTGGACGATCTGGCGCACTGACTGGTTCGAGATCGCCTGCGGTGGAACGGTAACGCCAGGAAAAAGAATGTTGTAATTCTGCGGGGCTGCATACCACATAGCGAACCATGGTGGCTGATTGCAGGCTGCCGACAACATCACAACCAGCGCCGTGACGGCGACGACTTTTCCGAGCAAAGCAAAGCTGCGGGTGCCTCTCTGGAATACGCGCTTACTCATAACCATTTCTCCTTGGTGGTGGGTTGCACGTGTGTTACGGAGGGTGGTTCGGTTTAGGAGCGTGTGCAGAAAGTGACAAGCCGCCCGGACGGGCGGACACGCGAAAACGTTCTTGAGTACGTGTGGGGAGCGGCGTTCTACTGCTGGTGGTGCGGTGAATGCGTTATGACAGGTGATGCCTTTATCTGCGTGCCCCGACTTCAATGCCGCGATAGCGATCGCCTGTTGCCGCGAAAATCAGCGTGAAAGATATGTGTAGCGATGTAGCGGTAATCTTCGCATCGAATCGCAAATCATGGCTTCATAACTGGCCGGGGCACCGCATGGTCATCACATCGGGTTTGACTAAAAAGGTCCAATTGACTGGAAAATCGAAAAGCCAATCGGTCGTCCATTGCGCATGACAGAGCATGGCGTTATGCGCGACATGTCAGGCATAAACGATCAATGTCGTGGAATACGCGCCGGCGGGAACGGTCTGAGCCTTGGTGCTGAAGGACGACATCCGATGCCCACGTAAGAGCAGAGCCTGGCGGTAACCAAGAACATCTGGAAACATGGCCGGGCTTTGTTTACGAGCCAATCAACGAAGGAAAAGAACAGTGACTCCCAACCATCCCATTTTTACGCGCTGGCCAGCGCAGCATCCTGATCGGCTCCAGCTCTTTTCACTGCCGACTCCGAACGGGGTGAAGATCGGCATCATGCTTGAGGAAACCGGCCTCGCTTATGAGCCGCATCGGATCGACATCATGGCGAACGAAAACCGCGATCCCGCCTTCATTGCACTCAACCCGAATGGCAAGATTCCAGCGATCTATGACCCCCATGGGCCGGGCGATCAACCGCTGGCGTTGTTTGAGTCGGGAGCGATCCTGATCTATCTTGCTGACAAAACGGGACAACTCCTCTCGGCCGATCCCGGCACGCGGTACGAAACGATCCAGTGGCTGATGTGGCAGATGGGAGGGATCGGGCCGATGTTCGGTCAGGTTGGCTTCTTCAACAAATTTGCCGGCAAGTCTTATGAAGACAAGCGGCCGTTGGAGCGCTACGTGACCGAATCAGCAAGACTGCTCGGTGTGCTCGATGAGCGCCTGGCAGGTCGGGATTGGGTGATGGGAGCGGATTACAGCATTGCCGATATTTCATTGATCGGCTGGGTACGTAATCTGATTGGCTTTTATGAAGCTCGTGAACTCGTCGGTTTCGATCGTTTTCTCCACGTACAGAGGTGGCTCGATCGCGCACTCTCGCGTCCGGCGGTGCAGCGCGGGCTGCTGGTAACGGCAAGTACCTGAGGAAAGCAATTTCGTTGAAATAAGAGCATCGATGTATGACTGACAAGCCAACTCCTGAAGACATCGCGCTTTGGCAAAGACGCCTGGCTTCCCGGGCCAACAACCGCGCGTGGACGCTCGCAGAAATGCTTCATCGCGCCCGCGAGGAAGATGATGAAATGCTGCACGCTGCACACGCGGCAATGTACTTCTGGAGCATGGTTGGCGAGCCAAGCCATCACGCCCATGCTGCGCAATTGCTCGCTCACGTGTATGCACTGCTCAAGCGCCCTGGACCGGCAGTACACTATTTAAGCAAAGCGCTACCATACTTCGAGCAACACGGCTGCGCGCCATGGGAGAAGGCGTTTGCCCACGCCATAGCAGCCAATGTCGCTTATGCGGAAGGCAACGCAGCGGAACACGCCAAGCAGTACGTGGACGCCCAGCAAGCCGCCGCGCACATAACCGACCCGGAGACGCGCGACATGTTCGCCGCCACGTTACGCGTCGTACCTGTGCCTAAGCTTTGAGGCATCACGAGATAGCGCATTCATTGACTGGCGATAATCATCACAAGCCGAGGGTCGCAAACCTATGTCACTTGAATACATCAATCCGGCAGATTTACCGATCCCGGAAACCTATACCCAGGTCGTCGTGGGGAAGGGCAGCAAGTTGGTATTTATTTCTGGCCAGGAACCCGAGGACATCCATGGCAAACTCGTGGGCCATGGCGATCTGGCCGCCCAAGCGCGCCAGGTGTACGCCAATCTCGGCCGCGCCCTTGCTGCCGCTGGAGCCGAGCCCCAGCATGTCGCAAGAATCACCGTCTATGTCGTCAATTACGAGCGCGACCGATGCTTGTCGATTATCGAAGAGGCGCGAAAAACCTTGTTCGGCAATCACAAGCCCGCAGATGTGGTGGTAGGTGTCGCAGCGTTGTCTCCAGGCTACTTGATCGAGGTCGATGCGATTGCGGTGCTTGATTGACGGACGTGTTGTTTGAGCAGGGCGTTCGTGGATTTTCCGCCTTCGCAGGAACGAGGAAGAGTGTCGGCCATACCTGAAGATTATCGCTTCGAACTCACATTTTTCGGCCCGGGTGCATAGCGAGTTCGCGGGCAGTCTCATAGGCTGCGTCACGGCCCATGTTCCAGTCTTCAAACCTGAGCGGCACGACGATATCCGGCTGCAGACTTTTCACCCTGACGGGATAAAACCAATTGAGCCAAAAGCATTCGCGCCAGTTGTCGCAGGGGTGTTGGTAATCGTGTTTCGCCGTTTGCGGGTAGACGCATACCTTTAGATTGGGCAAGCAGGCTTTGTTACCCTCGGAGAAAAAGGACAAACGGTCACCGACCGGCTCGCCCACGATCGTGACCCGGTCGCCGCCGGCATCTTTGGCGAATGCGGCAGTCGTGATGGCAGCGGAAAACGTCTCCGCATTGGTGAGTACGACGATGCGGCCTCCCGGCGCCAGCAAGTTCGGCAGCACATGCGTGAAATGCCAGGTATTGGTGTAATCGCCGCCACCATCGCCACGCAGGTCAAGGATCACGGCGCAAGGCGGGTTAGCACGAAGCGTTGCTTCCGTCGCAGCGAGAAACGGTGCAATGCGGTGGCTGCCGACGTCACCGATACTCTGCAGGCTCACTACCTGGGCGCAGCTGTTCGTGGCAGGAAATAGCCGGAACGGATTGTCGACATCCTGCCATGTTTCCGGCAGCTCGGCGGATTGCGGATGGTAAGCGCTCCACGCTTGCTCGGCGCCTTTGTTCGGCTCGGGCGACAACCAACGCCCGCCCTTAGGTATGCCGTCGCCCTCGTGCATCGAATAAGCGTCCAACCGACGCGTCACCGTTCGACCGTCCGCGAGTACGACAGTCCAGGTTGAAGCCTTGGGATCAGTGGCGATGCCCAAGCCGTACAGCAAGTCCTGCACGACGATGTAGGTCGCATCATTCGCCCGACGGAAATCCTCGACACCACCGCGAAGCGTATCCAACTGATGCAATACCTGATCAATCGGCTGCCCGTCGATGCTCACCACGCGACCTCCAAGCATCTCGCGATAGGCATTCTCCGCCCGAGTGACGTAGAAACCCTCCGCGAAGCGCGTCACCCTTAGCGGAAGGACCAGCGCACCCTGATCGGCCGTTGCATCCATTCGAGAATGACCATTGTTGGCGAGCGCCATCACTTGCATAAGCGCTACATGCAAGGTGGGTGACGGCAGCGCATCCGGAAGGGCTCGGAGAGCGGCGAGGCGTGCTTGCGCTGTATCACGTGCGGCGGGCGAAAAAGCACGATCGCGCGCGATCACCCTGGTGAAATAGTCGACATCTTGCTGCTGTGCCTCAAGCGGCGACGCTGGCGTCGGATAATCAGCGCTTGGCGCTGCGCGATGGAAAATGAAGTGGAACGCAAGGTTTAATCCGCCCACCATCACCATGAGGGTCAACGCGACACTTGCGGTAACAAGCATTACTCGTCGTAGGATGGCACGCATCGGTCACCCGTCTGTCCAGTCCAGGAAGCTCAGCAGCGCTGACAGGTTGCATCGGCAGTCGAAGAAGCCAGTAGTGCCGCAAGTCACACGGACTTCGGCGCATGCCATGTGCGCTTTGTGTGGCGCAACCTAGCCGAGGCACAGCTGACCCACGGGGTGTGGGGTTTCCGATTAGGGCGCGTTATCCGGGAGTAGGGCGTCGAGAGATCACTTGAAGTCGTTGCGATTTAGATCGAACGAGGATCGAGGTGGTCGCCTAGCCCCAACCTGATGCGCAATCGAAGGCGCTAGCGTGGCGCAGCTATGTCGAACAGGCGATCCTTTGTTCCGGCAATCCGTTCCAGGGCGGGATACTGTTCTCCGCCGTGATACGCAAGGGTGAGTGTCGAGGCTACATCGTCATTCTCAACAATGCATTCAATGGAAGCCAGGGTTGCTTTGGCATGCTGGATCGTTCGCTTTAAGTGATCGATCGAAAATGGTTGCCCGTCGATGGAAAGAAGCTTCATGCCCGGCAGGCGAACCGCCAACCCACTGGCATGACGATGGTCGGCGTGATCTCAATCGAAGCGACCTGCGTAGATGGCCCCTGGTACGGGTACAAAAGAACTGTATTCCAATTGAGTGCCGCGATGTTTGCATCGGTTGACCCCGAGG
>NZ_DATEJY010000191.1:0-24478 GCF_035277725.1 Dyella sp.
GCGAGGGTTGGGCCAGACCCGGCATCAACAAACTGTATGTCCCCCTTCCATTACAATTCCGCGATTGGGCCACCGATGCCCGCGGAATCGATCAGAGCATCGTTACATGTGTGGAATTTGCGGAATCTTGAGTCGGGATGCAGGACATCCGCGGCCACACCTCGAGCACCAAGCGCGCCTCATGCTGCATGCCCTGGCCCATCGCGGGCCGCATGGGGATGCCTATATTTCGCGGCCCAACCTCGCCATGGCGACCAATCGCCTGGCCATCCGCGGCGTGGATCAGCACCAGCCGCCGCTGCTGGAATATGAAGCGGGCGTGATCGTTGCCTGCAACGGCGAGATCGACAATCACCACGAGTTACGCCGTTCGCTCGCCGATGCCGGGCACGACATGCCGCAGACCACCGACGTCGCCGTGCTGGCGCCGCTGTATCTGGAAAAAGGACTCTCGTTCCTGGAACACGTGCAGGGTGTGTTCGCGCTGGCGCTGTGGGACGGCCGTCATCAACGCTTGATCCTGGCGCGCGATCGCGCCGGCGAGCGGCATCTGTATTACGCCATCATCGGCCAGACGGTGTACTTCGCCTCCGAATTGGCAGCGCTGGTCAAAGCGTGCAAGCCGGATATCGAGATCGACACTACCGGCCTCGCGCACTATCTGCGCTCCGGTTATTGCCCGGCGCCGAACAGCCCGCTCAAGCACATCCACAAGGTGAGCCCGGGCGAGATGATCGTGATCGATCCGGCCGGTACCCGCCGCGTGCGCTACTGGGATTTCCCGACAGAAAAAGCCAACACCGCGCCGACCACGCGCAGCTTCGATCCGATCTTCCGCGAAGCTGTGCGTCGGCAGAGCGACATCGATGTCGACTACGGCGTGCTGCTCAGCGGCGGCATCGATTCCGCACTGATGACCTCGGTGGCGCGCAGCGTGCGGCCGGAAAAACAACTGTCGGCGTATTGCATCCGCTTCGCGGAGGAGTCTTTCGACGAAGGCCAGCACGCGGCGCAGCTTGCGCGCCAGCTGGGCTGCAACTTCATCGAGGTGAATGTTTCCGCGCAGGATGTGCCGCGCACCTTGCGCGAACTGATTCGCGCCAACGGTGAACCGCTGGCCGATCCGGCATGGATTCCGCTGTCGCTGGTCACCAAACGCGCCTCGCAAGACGTGCGCTTGTTGCTCGCTGGCGAAGGCGCCGACGAATTGTTCGGCGGCTATCCCACCTATCTCGGCGCACGCTGGACCAGTCATTACGCCAACTTGCCGGCACCGGTGAAAGCCCTGGCGCAGCGCGCGATCGAATCACTGCCGACCAGCGACAAGAAAGTCACGCTGTCGTTTCTATTGAAGCGCTTCATCAGCGGCCAGGAACTCGATGGCCTGGCGCGGCATCTGCTGTGGACGGCAAGCATTCCGCCGTCATGGCAGCACAAGCTCGGCATCAAGCCACCGATCGACGACACCAAGCACGATGCCGCCCGCCTGATCGACACCATCCAGCGCTACGACTTCGGCCATTCGCTGCCCGACGCGCTGATGGCGAAAGCCGATCGCGGCGCGATGCTGCATGGTGTGGAAATCCGCGCCCCGTTCCTCGACCAGACCGTGATCGAATTCGCCGCCACGCTGCCGTTGGAAGCACGTGTGCGCGGACTGACCACCAAGGTGTTCCTCAAGCGCTATGCGCTGGATTACCTGCCGAAGGAAGTGGTGACACGCCGCAAGCGCGGCCTGTCGGTGCCGTTGGCGTCATGGCTGCGCGGACCGTTGCGCGAGTGGGCGCAGGCGCACCTTGCCAGTAGCGATCTGGCGGCGGCGGGTATCGACACGCGTGTTGCACAAGCCTTGTTCGCCGAACACCAGGCACGCGTCAGCGATCACGCCAGGGCGATCTGGACGCTGGTGGTGTTGAGCGAGTGGCTGCAGTGGCTCAATAGCGAGCGCGTGTCGATGGCAGCGGAAGAAGAGCAGGTGCTGCTGCGGCAATCCTGAGCCGCGAAATATGCGATTTCCTCCCCTGCTTGCAGGGGAGGAAATCAATGATGGCAATCGATGGCACCCGCGCTTTCAGCAAGCGCCACGCGACTTAATCAGTGTTGCCTTAATTCCCCAGCAACTCATTCACGATCAAGCCCGTCGCGACGGCAACGAGCACGAATTGTCCTTCATCGCCGTGCACCCACACATAGCCACGCGGCGGGGCATACAAGTGATAGCGCGCGTAATCGTCGACGTAATACTCGCGTACGCGATAGCGCTCGGGCAGATATTCGCCGCGGCGGTAATGCCTATCCCAACCGACGTGGCGGCCGTGGTCTTCATGCCAGCCGCCGCGGTCGTGGTCATCGTGCCAGCCACGGTCGTCGTGGTCGCGGTGGTCGCGATCGTCATGATGGTCGCCATGATCCCAGCCGTGGCCATGGTCCCCGTGATCGTGATCCCCATGGTCCTGATAGTCCTGCGCCGCGGCAGCCGTGGTGGTCATGACAAGCGGCAGCGAAGAGAGCAAGGCCAGGGCTAGAAGATGTCGTTTCATACGGATAATCCGTGTGGGTAATTCGGCTGTATCGCCGCAAGGTAAAGACTACCCTGACTACCTGAACGCTTTCCGTCCCCGTCGCGATCACGATTGCGAACAGTTTCGCAATCTTCAGACATCGGAAAAAAACGGCCCTCTCCCGCTGCGCAGGAGAGGGCATTCCATCGGCGCACATCGATCGATCAAAACAGGTCGAACGGCGGCGTCAAGCCGGTAAAGTCGCCGATCTGCTTGGCATCATACGGACCATTGGTCTGGTTGAAGCCGTCGCCCGGCATATTCAATTCGCCTTGATCGAAAACGATCTTGCCGGCGGGGGTGACTTCAATCACCCGATTGTTGAACTGATCGCTGATCAACGTATCGCCATTGTGCAAGCGCACGGCGCGTGTCGGCAGCGGCGTGGGATTACTGCCCGCTTGCAGGTTGGTGAAGTACTGCCACACCACTTGATCGCTGCCGTTTACTTCCACGATGCGGTTGTTGTTGGAATCGGCGATTAAGGTATCGCCGTTCGGCAGGCGGCTGGCAAACGCCGCGCCACTGACCGTGCCACCCGCGGTGAACTGCTTGACCATTTGCCCGTTGGGCCTGATCTCGATCACGCGGTTATTGCCTTCGTCGGCAATCAGAATGTGGCCGTTCTCCAGCACTTCGCCGCTGTTCGGATTATTGAGCTGATTCGGACCATCGCCGCTCACGCCGGTGGTGCCGTATTGCCATTCGATCTGATGATTGAAGTTCACCAGAATCACCCGTTGATTGGCTTGATCCGCAATCAGCACGTGCGGGCCGAGGTGGCGGGGGAAGCTGATCAGAAACAACGCCTGCACCGGCGTATTCAACTGATTGGGCCCCGATCCGCCAATGCCGGCCTGGCCGTATTGCCAGATGATGCGGCCGGTGGGGTCGACGATGAATACGCGGTTGTCCGGGCAACCGTTCACCGTATCCGAACAGCCGGGCAAACCGGGCGGCGTGCCAGTGCCGGAAATCAGCGTGAGCGGGCCGAAGCGCTCTGCGTCATTGACGCCGACCACGCTGTGCGGGCCGGGCAGATCGGAACCATTGCCGAAATGCCACACCACCTGGTGCGTCCGGCGGTCGACTTCGATCACGCGGTTGTTGAACTGGTCGGCGATCAGCACATGGCCGTTGTCGTCTTGGGCGGCGGCGGGCCTGGCATACAGCGTGCCGGCGGCCACGCCGGCCACCATCAAGCCCGCCAGCACGGCATGGGCGAGTTGCTTGTTGCGCAAAATGGGTGTCATTGCATGTTCTCCTTCGGAACGAAGAGGTCGATCGGGGGCGTAAACGTCCCCGCTTCTCATGGCGTGCATGAGAAGGTCGGTGCAAACGCTGGCGATGAATTCAGATCAGTGAGATACGCACGCCCATAGCATCACCACGCATACGCGACGCTGAAAACCCAGGCGTTGCGGTGGGTGTCCGCAGCGGAGGGATAACCGAGCGCGACATCGGGCGCGCCGTGTGCCGTGCTCCAGCTCAGCTGGATATTCCACGGCTGCACGGCGAATCCGAGACCCGCCCTTAGATCGGAATGAAAACGGCTCGCGTGATAGTCCGCCACATTGCCGTTGCGCCGCAGATAGCCTGCGTGCGCGAACACGTACCAGTGGCCGGTCAGCGCATGGCTGTCGTTGAGTTCGGCATACCATGTGCCATAACCGGCATTGAAATAATTCGGCGCGTAATAAAGGCGGCCCACCAGTTGCCGAAAGGTGACGCCTGCATACGCCTCCGCATACGCATACGATTCGCCACCGCTGAAGCGCGTATAGCGCACGCCGCCTTCCCAGCTCAGATCCGCGTCCAGGCGCTGCACGTAACCGCCGTAAACAAGCCCTTGCACGGCGTGACCCGCATCAGTTCGCACGTTGGACATCATGCCTCCCGCATACCAGCCGGTGGACGGCCAATCGACATCGAACGCCACTTGCGCAGCCGGCCGATCGTCGCTGAGCGACGCACCGCGAAAGCGGTAATCGGAAACGAAGGTGGCGCTGCCCGTGACTTGAGCGCGGGCCGGTACCGCCAACAACGTGAGCAGAACGGCCACGACGATCCGGAACACGAGGCATGCTCATCGGCGCGGCTCTCCCAGGGACGCATGCGTGGCGGCGCAATGGCAAATGCAACGGTGGCTCACTTGCGCCACGGCCGCGCATGCATCGATCGTCATCGGCCGCATTGAAACCAAGCCTAGCGCAGTTCGTGCGTGCAAAGCGTCATGCAGCTGCGTCAGCGTGATGTCAGGCGACAGGTCGCGCAGCAGGGCCACCAGGCCGCTGACTTCCGCTGCCGCAAAGGATGAGCCGTTCACCAGATTCCAGCGGGCACCGGGCTGGGTGGTGGGAATATCTTCCGCTGGTGCGTGCAAGACGTCGTGCACCTGTACGGTTGAGCGTTCCCCGGCGACCGCCAGCACGCCCTTGTAGGAAGCGGGAAAGCCGCCATCGGCAGCGCTGTCGTCCACCGCGCCCACCACGGCGATGCGTTGCGCTGTCGCGGCATCCAGCAAGCGTTCCAGCAAGCGATCATCCGGACCGCTCAGGCTGAGATTGATGATATGCACGTGCTTTTGCAGCGCGTATTGCAGCGCTTTGGCCAGGGTGAAGCTGTCGCATGCCGATGCCGCACTGCCGTCGGCGAGTTGCCAACAGGCGCGCAAGGCCAGCAGCTGCGCGTGCGGTGCCACGCCCGCGATGCCGACGCCATTGCCTTCGCGCGCGACGATGATGCCGGCCACCTCGGTGCCATGCAGCTCGGCGCGATAGGCGCTGTCGTCCACGAAATTGCGTTGCTCGACCACTTGCCCGGCCAAATCCGGGTTGCCGCTATCGACGCCGCTATCCACTTCCGCAATGGCGACGCCATGACCGGTGGCCGCCGCATGCAATTCGGCGAGATGCCAGTTGTTGGCGGTCGGTTGCAGCGAATAGAGCGGATCGTCGCCGGCAAGCGTGTGGAATGCCTGCCGCGGTTCGGCCGATTCCACGCGTGCATCGTGCGAGAGCAACTGCGTGACGTCGCTCGCGGACGTGCCGGGCGCAAGCCGCATCACGAAACAGTCCAGGCCCAAGGCCGGCATCGGCCAGCTGTCGACCACTTGCAGGCCATATTGCTGCGCCAGTGCGTGTGCGATGCGAAGGCGCGCGTTTTCATCGGGCGATGCGGTGTAGCTGACGGCGTAGCCATCGCCGGCGCGAAGATGTGGCGCAGCCGCGCGCAGCATCACCAGCACCTGCGTCGGCGGCTGCGTTTGCGCATGCGCAGCCATGCCAACACTTAGCCATATCGCGAACAGCCACACGTGCTTCATGGATTGCCGCCCGCGCTTAAATCTTCCACCAGGGCGACTTGCGGCGAGGCGGCCAGCAACTTGCGCGCCGAGGCTTCGCGCGCATCCGGTACGCGCAATACATACGCGCCTTGCGCGGTGGGGCCACCCACGATACGTGCACCGCTTGCGCGCACCAGTTCGCGCATTTGCGCTTCGCGTGCTTGCGCGTTGAACACCACTATCAGCAACGCGCCTTTGTCACCCGGCGCGCTCAAGGTGCGATACGGAACGTGTTGTTGACTGAGCAAACCGATGCCCAAGCCGAGAATCACCGCTGCCTGCAACGCCACCAGCCACGCCAGCCGGCGTTCGCGGCGCTGCCATACCGGCGACGTAGGCGATGCACGGCGCGGATTTCTCATACGGCGATGCAGGTGCTGCATCTTCGGCGAGACGTCATCCTGCTCGGCCTGCGTGGCGAATTCCTCGCGCACGTTGCGCAACCATGCCACTTCCTGCTGGCAATGCAGGCATTCCACCAAGTGCTGGTCCACTTGCTGGCGCTCGTCTTCATCCAGTGTGTCGTTGACGTACCACGGCAAAAGCCGATCGGCTTCTGCGTGCACGGAACCTTCGAACCTGATCACCCGACCGTTCATATGGCCTCCCGCTGTGATGCGAGCGATGCCTTGAGCTTGCGCCGCGCATAGAACATGCGCGTTTTCACCGTATCCACCGGACAGCCCATGATCTGGGCGATATCACGGCAGGCGTAGCCGAAGTAGTAAGTCAGCTCCATCACCGCGCGCTGCTCGGGTGACAGCGCAGCCAGCGCATCGTCCAGATGCTTGCGCACTTCCTGCTGCTGCAAGGCATCGTCCGGACCAGGCGTGGATGCCTCCATGGGTTCATAGGGCTCGGTATCGTGCAGCTGGCCCAGGCGCTCGAGCGCTTTGAGCGATTGTCGATAGGCAATGGCGAGAATCCAGGTCGAAACCTTCGAGCCGTGATTGAAGGTATACGCCTTGCGCCATACCACCATCATGGTGTCGTCGAGAATCTCTTCCACCAGCGCAGGCTGCTTGGTGACGCCGCGCACGAAGCGTTGCAGGCGCGGGCTGTACAGACGGTACAAGGCTTCGAATGCATCCTTTTCCTCCGCCGCGACGCGGCCGAGCAAGGCGGCTTCCTCATCTGTCGCGGCGCCTTCCCACCCCCCTGCCGGATCCGCCTGCTTCTTGCGCATGGCCGTGCCCCAAGCATCGGTGTTTATGGCAGTTCATACCTCGCGGGGGCGGTTCGGTTCAATCGCCGCGGGTATTTTTTTCCGGCAACGCAAGCTTGAGACGAACGAGCATGTTTCTGAGAAAACGAGGCATTAAGCGTCTGCGGCGGGTTCCCTAAAGTGACCCCATCACAACCACAAACGGAGTCAGGACCATGTCTCGCATCAACACCCCCGCCGCCGACACTGCCATTGGCGCCACCGCCGAGGTCTTTGCGCAAATCAAGAAGGCCGCCGGCAGCGTGCCGAACACCTATGCCGCCATCGGCGCCCTCAACCCTGCCGCCCTGAAGGCGATGCTGCAGGCCGACGCCGTGCTGACGGCCGGCACGCTCGCCAGGCAGGACATCGAAACCATCAAGCTGGCCGTCAGCGCTGCCTCCGGCTGTGACTACTGTGAAGCCGCCCATAGCTTGCTGGGCAAGATGGCTGGCCTGAAGCCCGACGTGCTCAAGCAGATCCGCAAGGGCGAAACCACCGGCGACGCCCGCCGCGACGCACTGCTGCAATTCGTGCTCAAGCTGGTGAAAGGCAGCGGCACGGTCAGCGATGCGGATTTCGCGGCGATCAAGCAGGTCGGCTATACGGACGCACAGCTGGTGGACATCAGTCTGGCGATCGCGGCGATTACGTTTACCAACGTGTTCAATCGCATCAATGACACCACGCTGGATTTTCCGGCGGTTGAGCGGGTGTAAACCGTTTGCGGGAAAGCAAAACAACGTCATCCCGGCTTTCGCTGGGATGACGAATCGGTAGCGTTGGGCCTTCTATAAAACTTCAGCATTTCGCCACGCGGATTCAGGCCTGTAAACCACGCCGCCAACTCGCCGGCGTCACCCCCATATGCAGCTTGAAGGCCCGTTGAAACGCCGCCTCCGACTGATACCCCACCCGCTCCGCAATCGCTCCTGTCGACGCCGATGACGTACGCAACTCATTCGCCGCCATCGTCATGCGCACGTCCGTCAGCAGATCGCTGGCCGAACGGCCCAGCTTCTCCTGGAACAAACGCACAAACGTCGCGCGCGACATGTTGCACAGCTGTGCCAGCGCCGGCAGCGTCCACGGATGCCCCGGGTTGTGGAACAGCGCTTCCAACGCCGGCGCCAAACGCGGATAACCGGCCAAGGCCAGCAATCCTTCAGGCGCTTCCTGCGCTTCGCTGGCAAACCGCAACGTCAAGGCAAACAGCGCCGTCGACAGCGCATTGAGCATGGCGCGCCCGCCAAGGCTGTCGCTGCCTGTTTCAACGCGCATCAGCCCAAGCAGATTGGACAGATGCAAACCGGTGTCCGTCGTGTTTTCCGTCTGCGCCGCCGAATGCGCGATCAAGCGCGCAGGCAGATAACCGCGCAGCAGCCGTGCATGCGCGGGATTGAGCACAAAGCGCCCGCACAGCATGTCCAGCCGCGCGCCGGTGCCGCTGTTTTCGCTCCATACCAGGTTGGCAACGGCACGTTCGCGCGCAGGCTTGGCGCGCTTGCCGCCGCCATCGTGCAACGTATGCGCATCGCCATCGGCGAGCAGCACAATGTCTCCCGCTACCAGCTGTTGCGGTTTTCCGCTAACGGGATCTTCCAGCATGGCGCTGCCGCCCAATACCGCGTGATACGGAATTTCACCCGGCGCCGATTCGCTCTGGTCAATGCGCCACGGCGCGCCATACATGCAGCGCAGATCGAGCTGCCCGCGCACAGGCGTGATCTCGAGCAGGCGGCTTAGCCAATCCAGCGGTGCGGACATGCGAGATACCTTTTGAGATGCCGTCGTAGGTTGGGTTGGCGCAGCGTAACCCAACAAAACCCGACAACGCCAAATGTCCCTCTTGAGTTGCGTATCTTCGGCTGTCGCGAAAATGTCGTCGTGTGCTATGAGTAAGCCAACCAACTTTCAGCGAGGGACACGATGGTTGCCAAATACGTGGCCTTGTGGACGATGGCATGGCTCGTTACGTCCACGCCGATGGCCGCCGACCAGCCCTTCAAGCTTGTACGGCAACGGCCAGCCAACATGGTGGACGTAGAAAAAGCCGTTCCGCAGATGCAATTCGATATGCGCTATGCGACCAGCCACAACTTCATCGGCCGCAACATTCACGGCTACGAAGAGCCTGCCTGCCTGCTCACCAAACCTGCCGTTACAGCGCTGAAAAAAGTCGAAGCCAAGCTGTTGCCGATGTGCCTCACGCTGAAGGCTTACGACTGCTATCGCCCGCAGCGTGCCGTGGATGATTTCGTAAGCTGGGCGGCGGATCTGAAGGCCACCCAGATGCAGGCGGAGTTCTATGCCGCTGTTCCCAAGAATCGCCTGTTTGAGGAAGGCTATATCGCGGCGCATTCCGGCCATAGCCGCGGCAGCACGATTGATCTCACCATTGCGCCGCTGGATAGCAACATTCCGCAGATTGCAGCCGACATGCCGCTGGTGGATTGCACGGCGCCGAAACAACAGCGCGCGCCCGACAACAGTTTGGAATTCGGTACCGGCTTCGATTGCTTCAGCCCCGTTTCGCACCCTTCGTATCAAGCGATTTCACCTCAAGCAAAAGCCAACCGCTTGTTGCTGCAGAGCTTGATGATGGATGCTGGCTTTACGCCGCTGGAAACGGAATGGTGGCACTTCACGTTGAAAGACGAGCCTTACCCGGATACGTATTTTGATTTTCCGGTGAAGCACATCACGCCGTAATGGTCCGCGTAGGCTGGGATGAAATCCCGGCATCGATAATCCCAACGAAAGCTGGGATTGCCATCCCGGCCTACGCCCGCAAGATGGGCCACACCGACTGTTATAACGTCACCCCCACTCGCAAAAATCCGGCGTAGAATGCGCGCCATTCAAGGTCAACCGACTGGCCGACATGATCCGCATCTTGCAGTGTCCTTCCCAACTGGGCGCATCGCGAAAGACCAGCAGGCCCTAGCGTCCTGTTCTCCAGGGGCAAAACGTCCACTCCTTCCACTTGAAGCATGTACGACTGAGAGCGTGTGTTCGCTCATGGTCACCGCCATGTTCATTCCATTCCATGCGTTTTTCATAACGACTCGGCCATTGCCGGGCGGATCGTGTCTGGCTGATCGACGACGACAGCCTTAGCCGCATGACGCCCTTCAGGCCCTAAGCCGCTCAAGCAATCCATCCACAACAACCCGCAAAAGACGCCGGGTTGCGGCCCTTTGCACTCCAAAAACCGCCCTGACGACCTGTCAGATTTTTTTCAACAAGGACAAACAGCAATGACTCTGCTTATCGCAATTGCAATAGCTGTCGTAGTACTCGTGGCGCTGACTTTCATGTCCAACGTGTTCGTCTACATTCCCAACGATCGCGTCGGTATCGTCGAGCGGCTATGGGGCGCGCCATCGCTTACGCGCGGCCTGATCGCCTTGAACGGCGAAGTGGGTTTCCAACCGCACGTGTTGCGCGGTGGCCTGCATTACTTCTTTCCGTTCCAGTACCGCGTACACAAGGTTGATCTGGTGACGATTCCGCAAGGCGAGCTTGGCTACATCTTTGCGCGTGACGGCCACGAACTGGTGGACGGCCAGACCTTGGGCGCGATCGTCGACACCGGCATTGAAGACGCTTCCGCGTTCCTGAAAGCCGGCGGCCAGAAAGGTCCGCAGCGCATGATCCTGCGCGAGGGTACGCATGCCATCAACGTCGCGCAGTTCGCCATCATCACGGCATCGCGTGTGCATGGCTTGCTGCTTTCGGATGAAGAGAAGGACACCGTCGACCATATGGGACAAGTGTTGCGCGAACGCAATGGCTTCACCCCGGTGGTGATCGGCGGCCTGGCTTCGAGCACGGATCGCACCGATCGGCCGGATGACGATCCGCGCGATGTGCTCGGTGTCGTCACCATTCACGATGGCCCGGTGCTGCCGCCGGATGAAATCGTCGCGCCGCGCGTGGGCGAGGATCCCGCCAACAAGGCCACTTTCCATAACAACTTCCAGAACATCAATGCATTCCTGCGCGCAGGCGGCCGCCGTGGTCGTCAGCATCAGGTGCTGGTGGAGGGCACGTACTATCTCAATCGCCTGTTTGGCACGGTGGAGTTCATCCGCAAGACCACCGTGCCGGTTGGCAGCGTAGGCGTGGTGGTGTCGTATTTCGGCCAGGCGGGGACGGACCGCTCGGGCGACGGTTATTCGCATGGCGAACTGGTCGACAACGGTTGCCGCGGCGTGTGGAAGGAGCCGCTGTTGCCAGGCAAGTACGCGTTCAATACGTACGCAGGCAAGATTCAACTGGTACCAACCACCAATTTCATTCTCAAATGGTCGCAAGAAGTCACCCATGCGCACAAATACGACGAAAACCTCACCGAGGTCGCACTGATCACCAAGGATGCATTCGAACCGCTGATGCCGTTGTCGGTGGTGGTGCATATCGATTACCGCAAGGCGCCGCTGGTGGTGCAACGCTTCGGCGACATCAAGCGCCTGGTGGACCAGACGCTCGATCCGATGGTCTCCGCGTACTTCAAGAACATCGGCCAAACCAAAACACTTATCGAACTGCTGCAGGAACGTTCGGCCATCCAGGAAAGAGCCAGTACGGATATGCGGGAACGCTTTGCCGCCTACAACCTCGACTTGCAGGAAGTGCTGATCGGCACGCCGCACGGCAGCCCGGGTGCGACGTCGGGGCAGCGCATCGACACCATCCTGAATCAGTTGCGTGATCGCCAGGTGGCGAAGGAGCAGATGGAAACCTTTGACCAGCAACAACAAGCCGCGATCAAGGAACGTACCTTGCGCGAGGCGCAGGCCAGAAACCAGATCCAGGCCGAACTGACCAAGTCCGAGATCAACGTGAAGATCAGGACCAACGAAGGCGATGCCGCGATTGCCGCCGCGACCAAGGAGGCGCAAGTGATCAACATCAATGCCGACGCCGAGCGCCAACGCCAGATTGCGGTGGGCGAAGGTAAAGCGGCAGCCACGGAAGCGGTGGGCAAGGCGGAAGCCAATGCGATTCGCGCCAAGGCTGAAGCGTTGACCGGCGAGGGCGCGCGCATGCAGTTGATCAATGATCTCGGCAAGCAGTTTGCCGACGCCTTGCGCGAAGGGCAGATTGCGATCGTGCCGAAGATTGCCTTGGGTACGGATGGCGGGAATGCGCTATCGACGCTTGCGCAGCTGGCGAATGCGTTTATGGCGGAGAAGCTTGATGCGGAGAATTGGCAGAGTTGGATCAATGACAGGCCTTCGCATGAGTGATGCTTGTCGAGGCCATGCCGATTCATGCCGCGAACGGCTCCCTCCCCTACGTGTAGTAGGGGAGGGTTGGGGTGGGGTGAAGCAAGCTCGCGATGTTCCCTGGTCACCCCATCGCCATTCCGGCCTTCGCCCACTGCTGTCCGGGGAACACTCTCCTCATTCGCCGAAGAGCTTGATACCTCGTCGTCCCGGCGAAAGCCGGACGCAGCGCGAAGCGCGGAGAACGTCCGAATGGACGGCCCCGAAAGGGGTGAGCGGAGCGAATCACCCAGCGACTTGCGGATACTCAAAGGCACTGGACCCAGGCGTTCGCCGGGGCGACGAATCAGGGGATCTTGAATTTCAAGTAGAAAATTTAGACGTCAGGCGATGTGCGAAAAAATTTCCATGCATCTTGTTTTCCCGGATAGCAGTGGGCCTTCGCCGGAAGGACGGTGAAGCAAGCCCAAGCGCTACCGCAAGATTGCCGCTGCAAGTAGGGAAGAGGCATACGGCATTTATTTCTTCTCCAATCCCAATCCCATCTTCGCCAACGTCAACGTTTCATCCGCCCGCCCCCAGCCGCCATCGTTGACCTCCTCCACCAACACCATCGAATACGGCCGCACACCCTCGCCGAAGTACTCGACAAACATGGCGGTAGTGCGATGGATGATCTCTTCCTTGCGTGCGGCATCGAGAATGCCTTCGGGAAATTTGTAATTGGCAAACGGCATGATGTTGCTCCTCAGTGTTGAATGCGCGGCGACAACAAGTCGCCCAGCTGGATGCGGCGCAGAAACTCTGCGCGAATGCGATCGGCCACCACGTTGACCACCTCGCAACCGTCGTCGGCCGGATCGACATGCACGCGGAACGGGCGATGGCCATACGGTGTATTCACCACCTCGACTACCGCGCGGGCGACGCTGGCGGGATCGGCATCCGGCGGTTCGCAGGCGGCCAGGTTTTTCAACGCTTCGTCGGCAAGTCCTTGCGTGGGGCCTTGGTCGTAAGTGGCTTGGCGTTCCTTGTCGGCCGGCGTGGCGGCATGCAGGAAATGATGGGTGCCCTTGGTGAAGGCGCCGGGCACGACGATGGTGGTTTCGATGCCCCAGCGCGCCAGTTCGCTGGCATAACTCACAGCCACGGCATCCATCGCTGCTTTCGCGGCAAAGTAGGGCGCAAGGAACGGCGGCGTGCCGCCGCGATGGCTGCTGCTGCCGATCCACAGCAGCATGCCGTGTTGTTGCTTGCGCAGTTGCGGCAAGGCGGCGCGGTTCACGCGCTGGGTGCCCAGTACGTTGATGTCATAGAGTTGTGCGTATTGTTCCGGCGTAAAGGCTTCCGCCGCGCCGAAAACCATGTGGCCGGCGTTGTGCATCACGATGTCGAGGCGCCCTTGTTCGGCGATGACCTGCGCCACGGCCGCGTCGGCGGATGCCTGGGATTGCACATCCAGTTCGACCGCACGCAGTTGCACCTTGTTGGCGGCGGCGTACGTGTTGAGCGCGTCGACTTGCGGTGCATTGCGCCCGGCGGTATCGCGCATGCTGGCGTACACGATATGGCCGGCATCGGCCAACGCGCGTGCGCTCATCGCGCCGAAGCCGCTGGATGCACCGGTGATCAGGATGACGTGTGGCTGGTTCATGACGTTCTCCCAGGGCTCAGGCGAAGCCGCCGTTGACGCGAATCACCTGGGCATTCACCCAGGACCCGTCGGGACCGGCAAGGAAAGACACGGCGGCGGCGATTTCTTCCGGCGTGCCGAGGCGTTCGAGCGGTGCAAGCTTGGCGATCTGCGCGACCTGCTCGTCCGACTTGCCGGTAAAGAACAACTCGGTGGCGACGGGGCCGGGTGCGATCGCGTTTACCGTGATGTCACGGCCGCGCAATTCATTGGCAAGCACGTGCACCAGGCCTTCCACGCCGGCCTTGCTGGCAATGTAGGCGCCATACGCCGGAAAGGCCTTGGCGAGTACGCTGCTGGAAAGCGCGATGATGCGCCCGCCTTTGCCCAGCTGGTGCGCCGCCTGCGCCATCACCAGAAACGCGCCGCGCAAGTTGGTGGCGATGGTCTTGTCGAAGGCGTCCAGGCTGCTTTCGGCAATCGGCGCCAGCGGCATGATGCCGGCGCTGTTGACCACCACGTCGATGCCGCCGAAGGTTTCCTTCGCGGCAGCAAACAGGCGGGCGACGTCCGTCGGGTTGCCAACGTCGCCTTGCACGGCCGCCGCTTTGCCACCGGCTGCTTCGATCGCGGCCACCGTTTCCTCTGCCTTGGCGGCATTGCCGGCGTAGTTGATGACGACCGCGAAACCATCCTTGGCAAGGCGCATGGCAATGGCCTGGCCGATGCCGCGCGAACCACCGGTGACGATGGCCGTTTTCGGTAGGGGCTGACTCGATAGGTTCTGGCTCATGGGAAGGCTCCAGTGAAGGGTGTGGGTTGGGACGGGAGCCAGTCTGGTCGTTCGTGCTGTTGGGATAAATGCTGCTAACCTGATAATCAAATTCAACCAGACTCAATAATCCGGCCGTGGATCGCCTAGAAACCCTGCAACTGTTCACCCGCATCGTGGAGGCCGGCAGTTTCAGCCGGGCGGCGGACATGCTCGATATTCCGCGCGCCACCGCCACCTACGCCATCAAGGAGCTGGAAGCGCGGCTGGGCGTGCGATTGCTGGAGCGAACCACGCGCCAGGTGCGCGCCACGTTGGATGGTCAAGCTTTTTACGAACGCTGCGTGCAGATTCTCAGCGAACTAGACGATGCGGAAGCCGCCTTGCGCCACGTGGCCGCCAACCCGCGCGGCACCTTACGGGTGGATATGTCCGGCACGCATGCCATGCACATCGTGCTGCCGCATATCGATGACTTTCGCCGCTGCTATCCCGGCATCGATATGGTCGTCAGCTGCGGCGACCGTCTGGTCGACCTGGTGCGCGAAGGCGTGGATTGCGTGATCCGCTCCGGCACGCCACGCGACTCCGCGCTGGTCGCGCGCCCTCTCGCCCGCATGCCGCAAGTGATCTGCGCAAGCCCCGACTATCTCGCCCGCGTCGGCATACCGCAGCATCTGGATGAGCTGGCTGCCCATCAGGTGGTGAAATTCCTTTCCACCAGCGGCATCGACCACACGCTGGACCTGATCGTCGACGGCAAACCGCGCAGCGTTACCGTTGGCGGCTGGATCGCCGTCAACGATGCGGAGGCCTATGTGATCTGCGCGATGCGCAACTGCGGGCTGATCCAATTGCCGCGCTATCACGTGGAGAATCTTTTGCGCGATGGGCAACTGGTGGAAGTATTGGCCGACTGGCCAAGCCCCGCCTTGCAAGTGTCCGCGCTGTATCCCTATCGACGGCAATTGTCGCCGCGCGTACGCGTATTCGTGGAGTGGATCAGCGGCTTGTATCAGGCGCGGTTCGGCGCACTCGATGGCTGACTAGCCGTGCTCGCTTGCCGGCAATAGCCGCCGATCAAAGGATCGCCACAAACCATCCTGACCTTCGATGCTGACGATCGCTTGATTCGTAGCCGATGGCTCATCACGGTAATGCTCGACCACAAACGCCAGCGCCGCTTTCCGCGAAGGAAAGCGCATGGCCGTATCGCCATGTACCAGGATGCTGTCGGGGCAATCGATGCCGGAGTAGGGCAGGTAAAACTTTAGCAAGACGATGCAGGACCCGGTGCGGACCTGCGCCGTACTGTGGCAATGGATCTATCGAGCTTGCGTGAAATTGACGTTTTACTGAAGCGAACGAACTGGACGCATCACGCCGGCGGTGCGCTACATGTATGGCCATGCATGCCAGAGCCTTGCGGGATGGTGCAAACGACGCGATAGGTATTGGAGGCGACCTGCTTGTAGAGGCAACTGCCGTTACGCGCTGCCAGCTGATCCACGATTCTGGCCCAGGTGCCTTGCTTTGCGGTCGAGACCCTGCACGCAATCTTGATGCCTTGGTGCACGCCCTGTACATCGTGCAATTCCGGCATTTCGTCTGCAGTGATCTCGAACAGATGGCGCCCGCCCTTGTTGAGAAATTCATCGAAACGCAGCACGTTCGTTAAATGCATGACAGTCATGCGTGCACCTCGCGTCTTCTTGTTTTTGGTCCACCGAGAATACCGTGACGATCTTTACACGCAGGTTAATCGCCGCTCCTTCAGTCGCGCGGTGTTCACATAACTTACAGGCAGCGCGATGCGCGCTTGTTCTGTTTTGTGAAGATCAACGATCACGTTGCGACGACACAAAACTGGTAAAGGTACGCGTTACCGAGTTCCCGCGTGTCTCCAGGGGGCCTCTCGATCTCGGAAGTTGTTCAGGCATTCATGGTTGGACTTCTTTTGCAGCGAGTCGTCTTCGGAGGACGCGTGATTGTATGGACATCGATTCGGAGACACGTCTACACCCAACCGTGCACAAGGCGGTCTCTGCTTTGCAAGCGGGCGACAAACTCACCTGGCTGACGTGTTTCACTGCTTCAGCCAAGCTGTTCGACAACGGCAAGCGCAGGGGTTTCCACCAGTTTTCGCGCGACAACGTCGGCGTGATGTACTTCACTGCCATCGAGCATATCGATAGCGATGGCCGAGGTGTGCGTGGATGGTTTCATCTCGACGATGGTGAAGAGATCGTCGCGTACTTCAAGTTCCGCATCGATACTGCAGAGATGTGCAGCCGGTTGGATGTCTATCGTTTGGAAGGAGAGCGGCACCTTCCCTTGCAGGGCAACTGAGTTCGCAGGTTGGGTTACCCCGGACTTGATCCGGGGGTAACCCAACGCATGCGTGCAGGGTGGCTGGTTTCCAATTCATGCCTGCTCAAACTTCGCAACAAACGCGCGTTGCACACCAGGCAACAACTGTCCCCGCCAATCACTCGCTACACCAACCTGCCCATTCGCACGCGCCGCTTGCACGCCGGCCACATCCACCTCGGCCACCAGCCAGCCCGACGCGGCATCCAGTTCGGCCAGCACACCGCCATCCGGCAAACCCCAATCCGGTTGCACATAAATCGCCGCGCGGCCGGTATTCGTATCCAGCGCCGCACTCCATTCGCTTTCACCCGCCGTTACCGCGCACAACACGGGAATCTGGTTCTCCAGCGCGCGCGCCTGGCAACCGATACGCACGCGTGCAGCGCCCGCCGCGGTATCGGTGCAACTGGGTACCAGCAACAAGGCAGCGCCGGCTTCGGTTTGCGCGCGTGCGTACAAAGGAAACTCCACGTCATAGCAAATGTTGATGCCCACGCGCCCCAATTCAGTATCGAACACCTTCAGTGCGTTGCCAGGCGTGATCACCTTGGCTTCTTTCTCAAAACCGGTAAGGCGAAGCTTTTCCTGCCACACGTGATGACCGTGCGGATCGAATAGCAGACTGCGATTGCGGTAGCCGCCATTGCCGTGAAGGCGCAGGAAGCTGCCGGCCAGCACGTAGATGCCGCGCTGTCGCGCGATACCGCCAAACAGCGAAAGCCAGCGCGCATAAAGCGTATCCACCGATGCCAACGAGCGATGCAGATCGTTATAGATCTCCGGCCCGAACGTATAAGCCAGTTCCAGCGCCAGATATTCGGGCAGCACCACCCACTGCGCACCTTGCGCGGCGACGGCCGCCAACTCCCGCTCGATGCGCGCGGCGAAATCATCGAAGTGCCGAGGGGCCTCGATCGGCCATTGACCGACGGCAAATGTCACCTTCATCGTGTTCAGAACTCCAGCGAGCGTGACCAGAAGCGCAACAGATGAGGGCTGGCTTCTTCTTGCCCAAGCTCCCGCCACGAGAGTTCGCAGAACAGATCACGCTGGCGCTGATAGCCGCGCTTGGCCCAGAACCCGTCGTTAGAGCGATATTCCGGTGGACGGCGTGGATCGTGCTCATCGCGCTCCACCGCGCAGAACACCGTCTGCTTGAATCCGTTGCGCCGCGCGTGCGTCTCGCGCTCGTCGAAAAAGCGATGGCCGATGCCCTTGCCCCGATAAGCATGCAACAGCACCGATTCGCCGAAATAGAAAATCGGTTCCAGTGCATAGCCCTTCTTGCGGAAGGGCAGCTGAAAGGCCACCTGATCATCCAACAGCGGAATACCGGTCGCCGCGCCCACTACTTCCTGATCATCCAGCGCCAGCACGAACACGCTGCGCGGCGAGCGCGCGTACGCCATCAGGTAATCGCTCTCGTAATCCGTGCTGCCCTCATACAGATAGGGATAATCGCGGAACACGGTGGTGCGCAGCCGGGCCAGGTCCTCCAGATAGGGCGCGACTGCTTCGCCGGTGCAGCTGAGGATATGCAGCGTCATCGTTGCGTTCCCGTGCTCAGGCGGACACCTGGGCGATCCAGTCATTGAGGTTGTAGTAATTGGTAACCCGCGCGATCTTGCCATCGCGCATTTCAAAGAATGCACCGCCCGGCAGCACGTAGCGCTGCCCGCTCGCCGCCGGCAGGCCTTCATCGTCGGCGAGATATTCGCCATGCACCACATATTCCGCTGCCGCGCGCTGGCCCCCGGCTGCCGCCATCACCACAATATCCGTCAACTGCTCGCGGTAGCTGCGCTCCATGCGCGCAAGAAAAGCCCGAAATGCCTCCCGTCCCGACTCGCGCGAACCCTGATTGGTGTCATGCGCCACGTCGTCGGCCAGGCAATCGAGCATGGCCTGCCAATCGCCGCGATTGAAAGCGGCGTAATAGCGTTCGATCAGGGCAACGGTGTTGGGCATCGGCGAACTTCCAGGGAAGGGAGGGGACAATTAGCTTAGAACACGGTGCGGCGCATATGACATGTGAAAACACGCAGCACATGCTAACCGTAGGTTGGGTTGCCCCGGGCTTGATCCCTGTCTCTTGATCGCATCTTTTCCGGACTTGCCGATCGTGCCTCGAAGCCGTAAAACGCCGCGAGTCGATTCCCTCCCCTGCGTGGAGGGGAGGGAACGGGTCAATGCTCCGAACTTAAGGCTCTTTCAGTCGCCACAGAATCCAAACCCGTCATTCCAGCGAAAGCTGGTACGCGGGGAGAGCACATGGACGTGCTCGGCTTTGAGGAGCGAGGAATCCAGTGCCTTTCGGCTAAAAGTCGCTGGAATGACGAACAAGAGTTTCCAGCGGTTGAAAATCCTTAAGTTTGGAGCATTGGGGCTAGGGTGGAGTGCGAGCGAAGCGAGCGGCTAGGGCTACACGTCGCCGCAAGGTGTATATCGCCACATGATTCATGCTGCCAACATTCATCGCGACATTCGGCTGCGCGCTAAAGCCCAAGCAACCCCACCCCAGCCCTCCCCTACTGCCGCAGGGAAGGGAGAGCGATCCTCGCAAGACTGCACCTTCACGTGCTTCAGATATCACCCCCGGCATTGGCTGCCATGACACGATTTCGCCCAGCGCGCTTCGCCCTGTAAAGCGCCGCATCCGCATCCCTGGACAAGCGCTGCAACTGGTAACCGGATTGATCGGTACACGCCAGGCCAAGGCTGGCGGAAAACGACATGACGCCGCCTTCCACGTCCACCAGCGTCGCCTCGATGGTGGTGCGAATGCGGTCGGCGATCGCCATGCCTTGTTCGTGGTGGCAATCGACCAGCAGCACGCAGAATTCCTCGCCGCCGAGCCGGCCGAACAGATCGCTGGCGCGCAGATGCTGCCGGCAGATGGCGACCGTGCAACGCAGTACCGCATCGCCCAGGGCGTGGCCGTGCGTGTCGTTGATCTGCTTGAAGTGATCGAGATCGATCGCGACCAGGCAAGCCATGCCGTGTTTTTTCTCGAGCCATTGCAAGGCGCGTTCGGCTTCGCTGATGAAGTGCTGGTGATGAGAAATACCCGTAAGCCCATCCAGAAAGGAGAGTTGCTTGAAGCGAAGCTGCGAGCGTTTCAGCCGGAACAGCCACAAGATCACCGATGCGAGCACCAATACCAGCAGGACGATATAAAGCCGCCCGGTCTCGATCGCCTTGGCAGCCAGCGTCTGTTGCAGCGTGAGAATGCTGTTTTGCTTGCTAAGACGTTCCGTCTGCATCTTCTGCACCAGCAGGTGCTGCTCGGCCATGTCGTAGGCGAGCGCGCGCGAGCGGATGTCGTCGAGGTGGCTTTTTTCAAGGTTGGAATAGTGTTCGTAGTAGTTGAGCGCGGCGGTGTTATGGCCCAGCTTCTTTTCGATCTGATACAGCGCCTGATAGTCGTTCATAAGCCACTCGCCGGTGTCATCCGGTTGGCTGATGGCCAGTGCATCCAAGGCGGCTTTTTTCGCCTCAACGAGGTTGCCCAGCTCAAGGTAGGCTTGTGCGCGCTCCACCCTCGAAGACTGCATATGCGGGTAAAAATGCGCCATGCGCACCGACGGTGCGACCTGATCGAGCACCGTCATCGCCTTGGCCGGCTGGTTTTCGTCGATGTAAAGGTTGGACAGGACCAGCCACATCCCATTGGCCATGACCGGTTCGCGTGCAGCCGTGCAGACGTCGATGGCGTGTCGCACTTCCGTACTGGCCGATGTCAGCCGCTTGCCGTTATACAGTGCCGCGGCTTCCAGGAAAAAAGGCCGGCACGCATCTTCGTCGGGGGGAATGGCATCCTCCGCCATGCGTGCATATTGCACAGCCAGGTCGGTCTGGCCGGCGAAATCCAGCATCTGCGATAGATTCGTCAGCAGCGTATAGCGACTGTCCAGATCTTTGATCGTAGGCAGGCTGGACGCCAGATGATTGGCAAGCGCAAACGCGTCTTCGTAGCGTCGGTTGAACGCGAGGTTGGTCAACAGCATGCCCGATGCCTTGGCGGTCAGGATCGAATCGCCGGAGCGATCGATGATCTCGTGAAACTCCCCCTCGGACTGGACGTATTTTCCGTTGAACATGTCTTCCCATGCGTCGAGATAACGCAGGTGCCATTGCTCATCTTCGGAAAGCTGGGGCGCATCGTGGTGAATTTGCGCCAGCATCTGGATGAACCGCGGATGGTCTTTCAGGCGCACGCTTTCGGCTTGATCCAGAAACTCGCCTGGGTTCGTAATCGAGCTAGCGGCGTAGCTGACGTGCGCAAGCAAACACCACGTCATGGCCACGAGCCATGGACGCATACGGCTTAGCCGCTCAAACCTGGCTTGCACGCTTCCCGGCATGCTCGGCCTGGCCGTGATCGGCAGGTTCGTCACTGGCAACAACACGATTACGACCCGCTCGCTTGGCTTTGTACAGCGCGGCATCGGCTTCCTTGCACAAGCGTTGCAGCTCAAACCCCGACGTGTCGGTAGATGCCACGCCGAGGCTGGCGGAAAACGACACGACGCCTCCATCGACATCAATCAGCGTGGCTGCCAGCGCAGCGCGAATGCAGTCGGCAATCGCCAGACCCTGATCGCGCCGGCATTCGACTAGGAGTACGCAGAATTCTTCGCCGCCGAGGCGGCCGAACAGATCGTTGGGGCGCAATTGATGCCGGCAAATGGCGACAGTGCGTTTCAGCACGGTATCGCCGAGCGCGTGACCGTGGGTGTCATTGATCTGCTTGAAGTGATCGAGGTCGATGGCGATGAGGCAGGCGCTGCTGTGCTTTTTCTCCAGCAAGCGCAGCACACGTTCGGCTTCACCGGTGAAGTGTTGATAGTTGAAGATGCCGGTAAGCCCGTCCATGCTGGAGAGCTGTTTGAAGCGCAGCTGCGAGCGTTTGAGGCGAAACAGCCAAACGACGACCGATACCAATACCAGCAACAGCAAAGCAATATAGAGACGGCTGGTTTCGACGGCTTTGCCGGCCAATGCTTGTTGCAATTTTAGAATATTGTTTTGCTTGCTCAGGCCTTGCGCCTGCATTTTTTGAACAAGCAAGCGCTGCTCGGTGACGTCGTAGGCCAATGCTCTGGCGTGGACATCATCGAGATGGCTCTTTTCGAGGGTAGAGTAGCGTTCGTGGTAGGCGAGTGCAGCTGCGTTGTGCCCTTGCTTTTTCTCGATCTCGTAAAGCACTTGATAGTCGTTCATTACCCAATCGCCAGTGTCATCGGGATGGCTCATGGCCAAGGCTGCCAAGGCGACTTTTTTTGCTTCGTTGATGTTGTCCAATTGGACATAGGCCTGCGCGCGCTCGACCTGTGAGGACAGTATATGAGGATAAAAGTGGGCACCAAGGACAGACGGAGCAATTTGATCGAGCAGAGCCAGAGCCTTGAGTGGTTGTTTCTCGTCGATATAAAGATTGGCCAGAACCAGCCACATGGAGTTGCCAAGAGTCTTGTCCTGGGGCGCCGTGCAGGCATCGATGGCTTGGTGTACTTCTGGGCTGGCTGATGTCAGTCGATTGCCGTTATAGAGTGCCGAAACTTCCATAACGAGAGGGGCGCATAACGTTTCGCCAGCAGGAGTCGTATCTTCTGCCATGCGTGCATACTGGACCGCCAAATCGATTTGGTCGGCAAAATCCAGCGTTATGGATAGATTTATCAACAGGTCAAAACGTATCCGAGGATCATTGACCTCAGGCAACGCGGACGCCAGGTGATTGGCCAGTGCAAAAGCCTCCTCGTAACGCCGATTGATCGACAGGATTTTTACAAGAAGTGCCGATGCTTTGGTAATCAGCTTCGGATCGCCGGAGTGGGCGATGATCTGGCGAAGCGCTTGCTCCGATTTTTCATAGTTCCCATCGAACTGGGCGTTCCATGCATCGAGATAACGTAGGTGCCAATGCTCGGCTTCGGAAAGGCGGGAATCCTGCTGGTGGATTTGCTCCAGCATCTGTACGAACTGGGGATGATTTTTCATCCGCAGGCTTTCAGTCTGGTCGAGGAATTTGGCCGGATCCGCTATGGGAGCAGTTGCGTATCCTGGCTGCACGAGCACAACCCAGAACATGGCCATCATAAAGGGCCATACGCGGGTGCGAATCGGCAGCCTACACATGCAGGCCTGCCTAGTTCCTGCTCGGCTGCGACGGAGGTGTGGGTAGCGGGCCTTCAAGCGGCTCCTCTTCTTCTGGTCTTTCCTCGTCGTCAGGAAGCATATTTACTTGAGGCGATTGCTGTCGTATCGGCCCCAATTCCCTGGACAACCGCAGGCTGTCACTGAACGCAACCGCCTCCTTGAGTGCTTCGGAAGCCTGAGCTTTTACTAGCACTTTGGTCAATTCTTCCGTCGAAGCATGGCGTAGCGACGCATCTCGGCCGATGGCTTCCAACAAGTCGATCGTATCAGTCATGTTATTTCCCTGTTTTTTTATGTCGATCGTGGCGCAGTGGAGCAGTAGAACGCTGTTGCCCTATAAGCCATTATCACGCCGGTTTATGGCGGCACGTACATCAGAAACCTTCCACCCCATATGCGCGGACCACGTAAAAATCGTGCCTGGCCGGTTAGTGCTAGGCGTTCGCTACCATGCCTGTTCTTTCCAGTTTATCCAAAGCATCCAACCGCTTTCGCATCGCCAGGTTTACCTTCAAGGTCTGGGCCGGTGGCAGGACCACGGTTTCCTCGGTGGTCAACGAGATATCGGGAAGGCTACGCAGCGCCACGTGGCGAATCTGCGGCTTGTCGATCGGCAACGTTGCCGATCGATAAACAATCACCTCGTGATCCAGCGGATAATCTTCGCTCAACCGATCCACCAACACCTGCCGATACGCCGGCCCGGTCTGGAATCGCCCCAGCGACCAATCGCCGACCAGCCCGACCTGCCACAGCACCAGATACCCGGCAGGATCGATGCGCCGCTCGTAAAACAACAGCTGGCTGGCTTCAAAGTGCTGGCACCCGAACCGGCCGGGATCGATGCCCAAGTCCGCATAAAGACAGTCTTCGGCTGAAATACCCGGCTCCATATACGCATCAAAGCCCTCCGCGCGCGCCATCTCGATGGCCTTGTGCGGCGACCAGGCGAAGATACCGGGATGCCCATAAAACACGCCGCAAACGCGCTTGCCGGTGCGCACCTCGTCCATCATCAGGGCGACCCATTCCTTATACGTCTTCAGCCGCGACTTGCCTTCCTTGTAATAGGGCTGAAGGCTGCGTACGTCCGGATGCATGCGTTGCAGCCACTTTTCGACCACGCCATCGGAAAGCGCCGCGAACACCACATCGGCGCGCTCGATATGGCTGCGCGCCAGCGGGGTGAGGTG
>NZ_DATEJY010000192.1:0-34430 GCF_035277725.1 Dyella sp.
CATCCAGCATGTGCGGCACTTGTTGAAGCATCCCCGTCGGATCAACGAATTTCAACGGGTTATTGCTGGCATACGCATAGCGATTGAAGTTGAACACATTGCCCGGGCCACCCGCTATCGGATCGACCGAGAGAAACCTGCCCAGATCCGCATCGTAGTAGCGCTGCTGCATGTATGTCAGCTCCGTCAGCGGATCTTCGTAGTGGCCCGTGTAGCCCGGTGCTTCGTTCTTCTGCTGATTGTCGGATGCTGCGCCGTACGCCTTGTAGTCCGTCTTGGCGACAACGTTTGCTTTGTCGTCGGTCATGATCACGTTGCTGCCAAGGCGGTCGGTATGGATGTAATACACCGCGTCGGCTACCGCCGGGGCGGCTGGCACGGTGTATTGGCCCGAGCCACCGAGTAGCGTGTAGGTACCTGACGGAAAGGCGGGTACGCTGTAGACGTAAATGGTTCGGTCCGCATATTGCTGCCGTATCGCGATGTTCAGCGCGATGGCAAAGCGGTGCGGGCGATTCTGGGTGCGGCATACCTGGTCCACGTCGGGCTCGTTGGGTTGGTCCGTGGCGGCTGTGGCGATCTTGATGCCGCCACGGTCACGCTCTCCACCCACGTAGAGTTCCACTTGAGGTGAAACAGTGGATACATCCGTCCAGCACGACCAGCCGCGGACGACCATTTCGCCCGAGCCGACTTGGGCAACGCCATCCACATGGCCCAAAGCGGTTTCGAAGCCCGCATAGGCTGGCGCCCATGGCAGTATGGCCATGCATGCGATCAGGCGGCGCTTCCAACGCCGCTTTTCTTGCGTCGGCCGGGGTGGTGCGGCATCGCGCTTCATTGCCTGCATCCTGCTCATGGCTGAACCTCCTTGTTGGAAGCGCTGATGGGTTTGCCTGGCAAGCCCGAAGCAGGCGCCGCTCGGCCAATCCCATCCTTGAACACACTGATCGTGAAATCCGTTTTCGGCGAACAACCTTCGTCATTGCATGCGCGCACATAGCCGACATAAACACCCGAGAAGGTCAACTGAAAATCGCAGTGTGTGTCACTGGTGGTGCAATTGAACCCGCCACGCTCGGAACCCACTTCGTAACGAGTGACGCGATCGACGGGGTTCCATGCCACGTGCATGAGGAAGGGGAACTGCACGCCGTAGTACTCGCCGCCATTTTCGGGACTGAGTAATTCAGGTTGCGCGGGTGGCCCGCTCGGGTCGGTATCAAGCTCGACAGTGACGGCTTCGGAGTAGCCAGGCCCACGATCACCGTAAGCATTGCGCGCCATGACACGATACTGGAAGGTGCCGGCCACGGCAGGCCGCTCGATGGTATTGCTGCCCCAGTCCGATGCGATGCGCGTCCATGGATAGTCTTCGCCAACGGGTGGCACCCTACGTTCTTCAATGTCGTAGACCGCGGCGCTGTAGGGCGTGGACCAGGAAACGGAGTAAGGCCCTTTCTGAATACCCTGGGGAACCGATACGGTAGGCCACTGCGGCGTCACACCCATCGGACCGGACATCACCCATCCACCGCACGTGCTGGTGCACGTGCGCACGCGATAGAGATAGGTACCGCCCAAGCGGTCTATTTCATTGCCAGGAATGGTGTAGCTGGTGGCGGCACCACTATAGATTTGACGCCATTCACCGCCGTCGTGTTGTTCTTCCAACTCGTAGGTGCTGGCACCTTGGGCGCTGCCCCAGGCGATGGTGTAAATGCCGTTGGTTGGACTGCCTGGCGTGAAGCTGATGGCGCCAGGCAATTCCTGCCTGCGCGTGGTGGACTGCGCCACCAGCTTGCTGCCCAGGTAGATGTAGTCGGTCTCGCTGGAGGCGACGTCGTTGTCGCGCTGGAGCATCAACTGGCCGGTCTGGTTGCTGTAGACGTAGTAGGTTTTGTTGCCGCCTACACCTAAACGCGTCTTGAGCACGCGACGGCCAAAGGCATCGTAGACGTAGCTTTCGCGGCCGCTGACTTCGGTGAGGCGGTTGGCGACGTCGAAGGTGAAAGGCGTGCTGTCGCGTTGAATGACATTGCCGCGGTTGTCGTAGGCGAACTGGTGCGGCTGGCCGTCGGAACCCGTGGCCTGGCTCAGGCGGTTGAGCGGATCGTATTGGTAGTCGCGCACCAGGCCGGTGTCGTTGACGATACGGCGCAGGTTGTTGAGCGGATCGTAGCTGTAGGTTTCGCTGTTGGTGGCGCCAGGCAAGGTGGCGCGCGTCAGGCGATTGAGCGTGTCGTATTGGAAGTTGCGTAGGCTGCCGGCGCCTTGCAGCAGGTCGTTGGCCTGGGTGAGGTTGCCGTTGGGGTCGTAGTTGAAGTCCTGGCTGAAAAGCAGTTGCCCATTGGGCAGCATGTAGCTGAGGTTGCGCGGCAAGGTACGCGCGTTCTGCTCGGCGAAGTATTCGATGCCGTTGCCGTATTTGAAGTACTCCAGTTCGCCATTGGGCAGGTAACGTGCGCCATTGGCATACGTACCCGCTTGGGTCGGACGGCCCCATGCGTCGGGTGCGTGGTCGACCACGCGGCCATCCGGATAGGCGGTGCTGGCAAGGCTGCCGTTGGCGTCGTAAGCGTAGCCAAGGGTATACGGCAGGCCGTCGACCACGAGTGTTTCGCTGGTGGGCAAGCCAAGACTGTTGTAGGCATAGGTCCAGCGGCTTAGACCGGTGTCCGCGCTGGTAACGCGCCCCATGGCGTCATACGTGAACTGCGAGGAAAGTGTGCCAGCGGGATAGGCCACGCTGAGCACGCGATTCATCGCGTCGTAGCTGCGGAAGGTTTTTGCGGCGTCCGCCACTTGCTCGCGGCCGCAACCGTTGCCGTTGATCGCCAGGCCCTGTGCGCTCCAGGTCACGCGACTGCCGGCGTCGTAGTCGACCACCGTACTGCCGGTTTCCGGCTCGATGGTGCGGCACACGCGCATGTTGGCGTCGTAGATGTATTGGCGGGTCAGCGAGACGTTGGCATTTTGATAGCGGCCGGATTGCGTGAGGTTGAGCGGCTGACCGTAGCTATTGCGTTGGATGGTTTGTGAAATACCTTCAGGTGCATCGACCTTCAATACAAAGCGGTTGTCGGGATCGCCGAAGGCTTGATAGGTCGTGGTAGTCCTTGCTCCTTTGGAATCGGTGATTTGCGTACTGCCACCGCCGCCGATCTGATACTTGATCGTCGTGCTCAACGGCCCCTGTTCGGAGTCTTGCCGGATACTCAGCAGCCGGTCGAGAGCATCGTAGTTGTCGTAGTGCGTACCTTGGTTGAGCGCACTCATGTCTTGCATGCCACGCAGCGGGTAGGAAGCAAACCGCAGACGGCCACGCCAGTCATAATCGCGCCGTTGCGTAGACCATGCATTGCCATCGGTGGCGTTGGAGCGCTCACTGCGCCAGATGGGATGCATGAGCGCATCGTAGAAAGTGAACTGCGCCGCGTCACCATGATCTTCCTGTACGCGCCAGTGGCCTGGCGCAACACCCCATTCGCCTTGCGTCTCGAAGGTGTAGCTATAGGTGATGTCGTTCCACGTCACGCCGTCGCTGGCAGGCCGATGTGCGCGAACGATACGGCCCATGCTGTCGTAATCCGCGTTCGTGGTGGCGCCAGCGCGATCGACGTGCACGGCGATGTTGCCGAAATCGTCGGGCCAGCTTTCTTCTTTGGTGCCATCGGGAAAAACCGTGGTAACGGGTTTACCCATTACGTAGTTCTGGTATTGCGTGGTGAGACCGTTGTCATCGGTGACGCTGGTGACATGGCCTTGTGCATCGTACGTGTACGTGGCCTGCTTGAGGCCGAACTGGTAGGACTCCTTGAGCGTTACTTGCCCAAGGTCATAGACATTCTGGCTGATCGTCGTGTTGTCGGCCGGGTTGACGACGGATTGCGGCAGACCAAGCACCCAATGCGGCAGATCGTTGACGTAATCGATTCGCCTTTCCAGTGGCGGCTGACCGGTAATGCTGTTGCTGTAGCGCACTTGCGTGGGTTGACCAAAAGCATTGAAGGCTATCCACTCAGTGGAATAAAAGCCTTCCTGCGTGACCATTCGCCTGGCGAGCGGCGTCAGGCTGGCAAGTGCCAAGTTATTGAACCGGCTATTGGCGGCAACGCCAAGTGATCGAGGATACGCGCCGCCACCATTGGAGTAGCTGAAGGCAACGCTGCGCAAGATATCATTTGGGCTACGATCGATATCCACGAACAACAGCTGCCCTTCGGTTGCGTCAGTCCTGTTGCTGGAGGTGAATCGCGTTACACGGTTGTCGGGATCGACTGTTTCCATCCAACTGGATGTCGTGGACGCCTCGGCATACGGTAGCTCCATTTCGCCGCACTGATGTTGGCACCGGTGTAGCTGCGTTCGGTCAGCGAAAGCGTGTCGTAGCGCGATGGCTTCCAGGGCAGGTTACTGAGTGCTCCGCATTCACTGCCCGTCAATGACCGGCCATGACGCACGCCTGCTAAGGTGAGTTGCTCGGTGAGGCCATTAGGATCGGACATGGATCCCGTAAACGTCTGTGAGGCGTCAAAAGGCGCCACACTGCTGCAGGTGGTGCTGCCGTTGTAATTCAAGGTGGCGTCAGCCAGCGCCTGCAAGTTGTAGCTCCAGGCCCTGCCGTCGGGCCGAATCACACCGGTGAGCGTTTCATGGCCGGTTCCGAGATTGGCGTATTGATAGGTCCATATCCGCGGCTTGCTGGTGTAAAGGCGAAGAACAACCCGATCGACCAGTGATGGCACATCCGTGCGATAGCGAAGGTCCAACTGCATTTCGTTGGGATTGATGATGGTGACCAGGCGATCCCCGTCGTAAACGAACTGCTGAACGTTGCCGAAGCGGTCTTCGATACGCGTAACCAGCATCAAGGCTCGCTCCCGGTTGATGGTTCCCGCGCCTTCCACCATCAGCGCGGATGCGCGCTGATAGACGAGATGGTCGAAGGTGTACCGGCTGCCATCCGGCGAAAGCGCGGTAAACGCTTCGCCCGATTCGTTGTCGGTTTTGGGAAGGCAGCTGATCTGCCAATGCTGTTTTGTGACCAAAGGGTATTTTTCAGGAGCGCCTTCGGCAGCCAACGTATTGAGGCGAATATCCCTGCGCAGGATTTCCTGCTCACCATGGCCCGGAACGATCAGCTGGTAGCCTTGCCACCATATATTGGGGTCGACGCCTGCCAAACTTTCCAGGGTGGGTGTGGCAGGCACCCCAAACGCGCTGCATCGTGCATAGGGGTTGGCGCCCGTCACTAGCCAGCCATTGCCATCCTGGCTGCGCACGGTAAGCGTGGTGATGCGCGGCACTTCCAGTTGCCAATCACCAAAGGCGCCGGTGTGCGGTGTACCCGCGGGAAAGCTGCCAGGCGTAAAGCTGCGGATTACCGATAAGGGAAAACTATTGGTCTTCAACCAGGCGTCGGTTTGCGTCAGCAAAAGCTCGCCAGTGACAGGATTGAGCTGTTCGCCAAAAGCTCCCGCATCGGGTAGCGGAATGGTGCGTTTCATGCCGACATAAGCACGCAGCTCCTGCTGCGGCGTGATGGCTTGAGCAAAGGCCGATACCGCGACGAAGCTGCAAAGCAAGGATGCGCCGAGAGCGCGCAGCGAGAAACACATAGGAACTTCCCCAATTGCATGGAACGCAGACGCGTCACATCCCTCAGGATGGAGGCGACGTATCATGATGAGGGGTGGCTGATTAAGCCTCTAGTCGAAGTAGCACCTTGCGTGCTGTCGGAACAAAACGATAGAAAATGTATTACGCCGCGCGGCCATGTCAGCCACCACTGCCAGCCTCGCGCCATCGCAACTCAGCCTCTAGTCGCGAAATGCGCGCTTAGCTGCCGGACTCTAACGATGGAAACCGTGTGGGATGACATATCCCTGTCGACCACTGCGGCCAGTTCGTCATGGCTGCGATTTCATCTGCAGCGCTTGTCCATGCGGCACGACCTGTGCAACAAATGCCTGCCGCCCGATGCGTCCACTGCGCGACAACTGCAGCCATTGGCGCATCGCCAGCAAGCCACCGATCGTTTCAATGGTCGCCGCCGGCACCCAGATGATGATGCCGCCGATCAACTGGCCGGTGAACACGTTGAAGTTGAATGCACGGCCGCAGATTTCAAAGATCGGGTAAAGGTCGGTCTTGGAGAAGGTGATGATGGCGCCGGCCAGAATCTGCGGGGTCATGGTGATGCCGGGCGACAGTACGCGCAGGCCGGGAATCATGCGTCCTGGCGGGCGCGGCCGATGATCGAGCACCAGCCACCAGTACACGAAACCGCTGAGGATCATCGACCAGTTCATAAAGCGATACACGCGCCAGTCGAGCATGGCCAGGGTCTGCGCGGACGGGATCAGCCACACCAGGATGAAGGCGACGAACAGGATGGTGGCGATGGCCGGATTGAGCAGCACGGCGCTGATCACCCGCCACGGCCAGCTGCGTAACGCGGGGCGCAATACGCGTATGCGCCACGTCAGCGGCAAGCCGGCGCGCAGCACCGAGCCTGGGTAAGACGCCACGATCATCAGCGGCGCGAGGTGATGCAGCAGCAACTGCTGGATGCGATGCATGAAGAATTCATGCTCGGCATAGAAATCGAAATAGGTCTGCAGGCTGAGATAGACCATCGCCATGCCGATCCAGAAGGCCAGCTTGCGTCCTGTACTGACGGCTGATTGGCGGCGGCTCTGTAGGTTGGGGTGCGAACCCCAACATCGCCATGCATGGATATTTCGACGTCGAGGTTGGCACCCCAACCTGCTCAGCTTGCGGCAGCCGCGCCAGTACAGCACGCAGGCACCGATGAAGCTCAGCAGGAAAACCCAGGAAAATTCCCAGGGAGTGAGCCATTTGAGCAGGATGGCGCTCATCGGTGTTTTACGTTACCCCAGCTGCGGAATGCCTATACAGGGCGATGTTGGGGTTCGCACCCCAACCTGCGAGCGTACATGCAGAGCGGGTGGTGCTTTGCTGCGGCATATCGCCCTCACCCGCCGCGCTGCCGCCGGTTCCGCCGCGTACGCCGCCAGCCGTACATCAAGCCCACTAGCGTAATCAGCACCGGCAGCACCACGATATTGATCACCTTCAGTCGCGTGCCCAACGCATCGATCTCCGCATTGAGCTGATGCTGCACGTCGCGCAGCTCCTTGCTGATCGCCAACTGGCGTTGCAGGAACTGTTCGATTTCCTGTTTCTGCTCGGCGCTGGTCGAGGTATCGCGCGTGCCCTTGTTGGGCTGCAATTCCTCCAGGCGACGCTTGGTATCGGCCAATTCCCCTTGCAGCTCACGTTCTTTTTGGAGGAATTTGCGGTCCGCTGCGCTGCGCAACGCCTGCACGCGGGTGAATGGGCGCTGCGAGGTGGAGCGTCCGCGGATGGACAGCAGCGCAGAGGAACCCGTCAGGTTGTCCACCATGTTGCTGATGAAATCGCCGTTGTTGGCGAAGGCGCTGAGCATCGGCTGGCCGAAGTAACTTTGCTGCGCTTCCACCCACAGGCGATCGGTCAAGAGATCGGTATCGGCGACCAGGATCACTTCCGCATTCGCCGGCGACTGGGCAAGGTGCCCCGGCCGCTTGGCGAATTCCGGAAATGCACTGGCAAACGTGCCGCGCAAACGCGCGGCAATCACGTAGTTCTGGTTTTGCGGCTGATAACCGTCCAACAGCGTGGATGGATTGGTGCTGGCTTCGATCACGCGCTGCGTCGGCACCACTTCCGCATCCGAACTGCTTTGCATCAGCGGAATCAATCGGCTGTCCGCGTTCGGCAGGAGATCGAAGTGCCCGGCGCTCGAGACGTTGATGCGCTGCAGGCTGGCGGTGATCACGTCGTCACGGTTCAATTCCGACGCCCCAAGCCCAAGCATGGCCGGATGCGCCAGGTTGGTGCCGGCCAGTTCGATCTGCAAAGCACGCGCACGATCGAGCACCACCTGATCCGGGCTGAACGACACGCCCCAATCGGCAAACAATCGCGGCAGATTGGAACTGTGGTTGTTGGTGGCGCTGGTCGGATCATTCACCAGCGGCACCGGATCGGATTCCGAGAAGGGATCGACGAACACCACCAGATGCCCACCGCGCAGCACGTATTGGTCCAGCGCGTATTGCACGTTGGCGGGTAAATCCTTGGGATGAATCAACAGCAGCACCTGGATGGCCGGGTCGATCTGCTTGAGCTTGTCCGTGTCGATCATCTGCACGTCGAACTGTTGTTGCAGTTGGCGCACCACCGTCCAGGGCTGGGCGTTCTGCGCCGAATCGCCCATCACTGGCAGGTCGGTCATGATGCCGACGCGCGGACGTTCCGGCTCGCTCAGCTGGTACAGCAGTTTGGCGATGTCGTATTCAAGAAAGGTTTCGCGGTTGGGATCGAAGAACGGGATCGGCAGGGTTCGATCGATCGGCTTGGCTTGTTTTGCTTGCGGGTAATCGGCCAGGGAATCGGCTGCGGCCTCGCTGGTCGGTGGCCGCGTGGTGCCGACCAGGCCGAAGAAAATGCGCTCGCCGTTGCTGCCACCGCTGAGCGGTGTAAGGCCATTGCCCTCTGCACTGGCTTCGTCATCGGAATAAGGGACGGGATCCACGATCTGCAGCCGGATACGGCCATGCGAACGGGCGACGATTTCCTGCAGCATCTCCGCAACACGCGCTTCGTAGCTGCGCCACTGCGGCAGATCTTTCGTCGCGTGCTGCGAGAAATACAACGTGAGCCATAGCGGGCGCTTCACACCATCGACGATTTGCCGCGTTCCGGGCGAGAGCGTGTACAGGCCGTCCTGGGTAAGGTCGAAGCGTTCCGGCGCCAGCCAGCGGCTGGTGACGAGGGTGAGGCTGCAATAGGCCACGACCAGTGCAATCAATCCGCTGATCAATACCGTGCGGCGGCGTAGTGGAAGCCCGAACATGTCAGTGGCTCCGCTTCATATCGAGCACCAGCACGCCGGCCGTCAGCCATGCCGCAATGGTGAGGATGAAATACAACAGATCGCGCACATCGAGCACGCCGCGCGCGATGGCCTCGTAATGCCGCAGCATCGACAAATGCGCCACACCATTGACCAGCCTGCGCGGCAAGCTGCCCTGGAAGAAATCCAGCACTTGCGATTGGCCTGCCAATATCAACAGCACGCATACGACGGCGGTGAGGATAAACGCCACCACCTGGCTGCTGGTCACGGTGGAGAGGCACGCGCCGATCGCCAGGAACGCACCGGCCATCAACCAGCTGCCGATGTAGCCGGCGACGATGATGCCGTTGTCCGGCGAGCCCAGGTAATTGACGGTGATCCAGACGGGAAACGTGAGCACCAAGGCAAGGCCGATGAACAGCCACGCGGCCAGGAATTTTCCCAGCATGGCCTGCCACAGATTGATCGGCAGCGTCAGCAGCAATTCCAGCGTGCCGGACTTGGCCTCTTCCGCCCACAGGCGCATCGACACCGCCGGCACCAGGATCAGGTAGAGCCAGGGATGCATCACGAAGAACGGTTGCAGATCGGCAACGCTACGATCGTAAAAATCACCCACGTAGAACGTGAGGATGCCGGCGAGCACCAGAAAGATCACCAGGAACACGTACGCTACCGGTGTCACGAAATAGCTGCGCAATTCGCGGCGCATGACTGCCGTGATGGGATTCATGCCTGGCCCCCGGTTTCACTGCCGAGGGTGATCTGGCGGAACACTTCATCCAGGCGCCCACGCTCCAGCTGGATTTCGGAAATCTCCAGCCCTTGCTGGCGCAGCAAGGTTTCGACCGGCTCCAGGATCCGCTCGCCGGGCTTGGGGAAAACGGTGATACGGCCGTCCAACGGATCCACTTCGATGCCGGCCACCTGCGGTAAGCGCCCAAGCATCTCCTGCGACACGCCGCTGCCGGCCGCGCTGAAAGACACCGCACCGTGATAGCGCGAACGCGCCTCCAGTTCGGCGGGTGTGGCATCGGCGCGCAATTGGCCGCCCGCAATGATCACCACGCGATTGCACAGCGCGTGCACTTCTTCGAGCAGGTGCGTGGAAATCAGGATCGTGCGCTCGCGCGCCATCGTGTCGATCAGTCGACGCACGGCGTGTTTCTGGTTGGGATCGAGACCATCGGTGGGTTCGTCCAGCATCAACACCGGGGGATCATGCAAAATCGCCTGCGCCAGCCCCACGCGGCGGCGCAAGCCCTTGGACAAGGTTTCCACGCTGACGCCCAGCGCCTCTTCCAATTGCAAATGGCTGACCACTTCATCGAACCGCCGCCGCCCGACATCGGAACGCAGCCCGCGCATGCGCATGATGAACACCAGGAATTCGCGCACTGTCATTTCGCCATAGCTGGGCGCACCTTCCGGGAGATAGCCGAGCGCACGCTTGGCTTTCATCGGCTCCTTGAGCACGTCGTGGCCACAGACACGCGCGGTGCCCGCACTGGGCGAGAGGAAGCCAGCGATCATGCGCATTGCCGTGGTCTTGCCGGCGCCGTTGGGGCCTAGCAGGCCGAGCACCTGTCCGGGTTCGGCGTAGATGCTGAGTGCATCCACCGCAGTCAAATGGCCGTAGCGCTTGGTGAGCTTGTCGGTCTCGATCATGTCCGCTCGCGAAAGGAACCGCAACGCAATGTACCGCAAGCGCGCGGCAAAGTTCGCCAGCGACACGGAGCGATGTGACGGAAAAGAAAAAGCCCTCCACCAGGGAGGGCTTCTTCTTCAATCATGCAGCGAGTGGTTTACTTCGCCGCGCTGCTGGCCGGAGCCGGCGCGCTGCTGCTGGAAGCGGGCTGCGGGTTGTTGCTCAACACGCCCGGCTGCTTCATGCCAGCCTGCTGTTCCGGCGTCTGCTGCGGCACGGCGCCGCCCGTGACGCCCTGGAGATCGGCCACTGGCAGATACACTTCGTACTGCGCGTAGGTGGTGATGTTGCCGGAGTTGTCCTTCACCTCGGGCTGCACTTCGATGTCGTAGCTGCTGTCGGTGATTTCGTTGAACTTCAGGCCATGCGTCTGCGCATAGGCTTCGAGCTGCTCGCGGGTGTTCTTCACGCCGACGATGGTGCCGTTCCACTTCGCCATCAGTGCGGGTTTGCCGAAGGCCAGCATGCCGCGCACGTTGTTGTCGATCACCAGGCGGCCGTTGCGATCCTTGTCGCCCGGATTCAGCGCCGGCGCATTGGCCGGGTTTGCGCTGGTGCTGGCGGAAGCCACCTGGCTTTCCAGCGACGGCGGGGTTTGCGGCGCCAGCTGGTAGCTCTGGCCGTTCATGTTGATGCTGCCGTTGTCGATCGGCATCGCCACATCGAACGAATAGGTCTGGTCGCCGAAGTTGGTGGTGTAGATGATGCGCGGACCGGTGATGTTCACGCCCAGCTTCTTCGCCGCGGCCTTGATTTCGTTCTCGGCGGCCGGCACGGCATCGTTCATGGCGTCGATCAGGCCACCCTTGAGGTTGATCTGGGTGGAGACCAGCAGCACCGGCGTCGCCTTGGGCTGCTCCATGTACGGAATCAGGTCGCTGTAGTCGACGTTCGGCACGCTGGCCAACGCGTTCTGCAGGTTGTTCAAGCTGTACTGGATGAAAGCGTCGGGCTGGCCGTGGATGTACAGGTTGGAGTAGCGATCCATCAGGTTGAAGCCGTAGCTCACGTCATACGACCAGGTGACCTTGGTCAGCTTGCCGGTGTTGCCCTGGCGCAGCAGGTCGAGCGTGAAATGCTTGTCGCTGCCGCGCCAGGCGTTGTCCACGTTCCAGATCAGCTGTGCACTGTTGACGGTGCTGTCGATCTTGTTGAAAGCCGGCGTGGCGTTGGCGATGGTCAGCTTGCCGTCGCCCACTTTCTGGTCCTGGCTGCTCCAGCTGATTTCGGAGCCCGGACCGAAGCTGCTGCCGGAAAGGGTGTACTGGGTTCTCGCATCGTATGCGCGCAGTACGCCGTAGTCGGGGAAGGTACGGAAGTTGGACACCATGTCGTAGACCTGGCGCAGGTCTTTGCTTACCACCAACGACCGTTCAACGTGGCCACTGCCAGGCATGATGATGCCCACCACGACGCCGACCACGACGACGATGATGAGGGCAACGATGAATTCCAGAACACGCGTCATTCCAGGTTTCTCCGAGACGTCTCTCTAAGGCGGTGAATAGCGCGTCGAAACGAGACCGCCAAAAAGAGTCTTCCCTCGAGGGAAACCGCATCAGGACGGGGGATCGGCCGGCGCCTAAGCTGCCGATGGTACTTGCTCACGCGCAGGAACGCTACGGGCCGAGACGGCCCGTAGCCGCGTTGCGAAGCAGCATTTTCCGACGGCCTAAAGCTACCGGACGATCAGACGATACCCAGTTCCAATGCCTTGAGTACTGCACGGGTTCGATCACGCACGCCGAGCTTGGAAAGAATGTTGGATACGTGGTTTTTCACCGTGCCCTCGGCCACCTTGAGCGAATTGGCAATTTCCTTATTGCTGTAGCCGCCGGATAGCAGGCGCAGGATCTCCGTCTCGCGCTCGGTCAGTGGATCGGGCTGTTCCAGGCTCGTGAACTGGTTGTGGATGCGGCCTACACCGGCCAGCAGGCGCTGGGTGACCATCGGCGCGACCAGCGAACCGCCATGCGCGACGGTGCGCACGGCTTCCACCAGTTGCTCCAGCGAGACGTCTTTCAGCAGATAGCCGCGCGCACCGGCCTTCAGGCCCTGCAGCACGAGCTGGTCGTCATCGAAGGTGGTGAGGATGATGGTGGGCGGCAACTCATTGCGCGCCGACAGCGCCTGCAGCACTTCCAGGCCGCTCATGTTGGGCATGCGCAGGTCCAGCAGCACCACGTCGGGCTTGATGCGCGGAATATCTTGCACGGCCTGCACGCCATCGGCGCACTCGGCCACTACGCGAATGTCCTCGGCCAGATCAAGCAGTGAGCGCACACCCTGGCGCACCAGGTTCTGGTCGTCGACAAGACAAACGGAAATCATTGCGGGTCCTCGCAGCAGAAACGACTTGTCGGTCTTATGAAATTCTGGCAAGTCATCAAGTAAGGCTCAATGCAGGGGGCTCGAACCGGGACGGTGTGTGGGCCAGCACCGAAGGTTCGCCTAGTGGAAGACGGATGCTGAGCGCAAAACCCTGCCCTACCCCACTCTCCATGGTGACGTTGCCGCCAAATTCAGCCAGGCGCTCGCGCATGCCAGAGAGCCCGTTGCCCGGCGTGATGCCGCTGGCGCCGCGGCCATCGTCTCGCGCGCACAGGCTGAGCAGGGTCTCGTCCTCATACGTGAAGGTGAGCCACAGGTTGCGGGCACCGGCATGGCGGGCGGTGTTGGTGATGATTTCCTGCACACAGCGCAACAGCACCTGGGCGCGGCGCGGATCTTCCACGCTGAAGCGCGGCGGGATGGTCAGATGCACCTGCAGGCTCGGCACGCCGTCGATCAGGCTTTGCAGGGCCTGGGTCAGGTCGATCGCATCGTCCTGGCGCAGTTCGCTGACCGCTTCGCGCACGTCAGCCAGCAGCAAGCGCGCCGTGCTTTGCGCCTTGCGCACGTGCACGGATGCCGATTCGTTGCTCAGATGGCTGGCCACTTCCAGATTGAGGCTGAGTGCGGTGAGGTGATGGCCGATTACATCGTGCAGCTCGCGCGCGATGCGCATGCGCTCGGCGATGCGGGTAGATTCGGCGAGCAGTGCACGGGTGGCGCGCAATTCGGAGTTGAGTCGCCTTTGTGCCTCGCGTTCTTCCGCCAGTTGAACTGCCACCAGCGAGGCCACGAAACCAATCACGGCGAAAGCGGTATAGATGCACGCCTGCAGCGTGCCCAGCAAAATGCTGTGCTTGAGTTCGGCGAACGTCGAAAACACCGCCGCCATACTGATCAGTTGCAGCACTATCCAGGCCACGCCCGCCCAAAACGGCACCAGCCAGGGCAGCACTACCGCCACGACCACCAACAGTGCCGCTGACAGACCACTATGGCTGTACCATCCCACCATCACCGCGGTAGCGGTGAGCAGCAGCAGCCCGATCAACCGCGTCCAGATGTGGCTGCGGGCACCAAGATTGTTGGTGATCAGCAGATACAGGACACCGAACAACAGGTACGACAGCGTCCATAAAAGCAACGAGAAATTAGGCCGTTGCAGTAGATCCAGCCGCTCGGTTGCCCAACTGGTGAACAACGGCGTGCCGTCGCACAGATACGCGATCAATCCCGTGATACGCAGCAGCCGAATGTGGTTGAAGTTGGTCATCGCCATACCCGCATCATAGGACCGCCACACCGCGACGGAATGCGCGGGAAGTCATGCGCCATCGTAACCGCCCCGGCCCGGCCCTGGCGCCTTGACCCGCCCATACTAGCCTTCGGTTTTACAAAGCTTTTACATGCCGGTTCATGCCGCAATACGGGATGTGCCGCCCGAAGTCGCATGCCATAATGCCCAGGGATGCTCTGACCCATTTTGCGCAGGTGACACCTGCGCAAAATGGGTCAGAGCATCCCACAGCTGGGCCGTCAGTCGGTCTTGACTAGCCACTACTTAATGCGGAGCAACGAATGGCCCTTGCCATCCGCGACGTGCGCGAGCACGACCTGGATGCCGTCCTGGCACTCAACAACACTGCCGGTCGCTCCATCCTCGCCCTGGACGCCGAACGGTTGCGCTACTTCTACGAACAGGCCGACTACTTCCGCGTGGCCGAAATCGACGGCCATCTCGCCGGCTTCCTGATCGCCCTGCGCGACGGCCGCGACTACGTCAGCCCCAACTACCTGTGGTTCGGCGAGCACTACCCGTCGTTCGTCTACATCGATCGCATCGTGATCGCCAATGCCTACCGCCGCCATGGCCTGGGCCGCATTTTCTATTGCGACGTGAACAGCTACGCCGAAGTGCGGGTGCCACTGCTGACCTGTGAAGTGTTCCTGGAGCCGGCCGACGATGTCGTTGTGCTGTTCCATGGCACCTACGGCTTCCAGGAAGTGGGCCAGCAGCGCATGGGCGAACGCGGCCCCCAGGTGAGCCTGCTCGCCAAGGACCTGCCCAGCTACACCTACGTGCGTGACACCTACCTGGAACATGACGGCCTGCCGGACGTTTCCTGGTTGGCGGGTCGCGATGTCCCCTTGGCTAACCAAGACTCCCAAGCGCGCCGCCTCGCCGGAGAGCGGCGTACATGAATGCAAAAATGGATATTTCTGAAGCCTGCGATCTGCGTTTCGGGCAGGTCGGTATTGCCTGTGTACGTATCCGGCGGCCTGATGCGGCAGCCCTCTGCGAAGAACTGGAACGCCGTGTGCGCTCCGCGCCGCAGCTGTTTTCACGCGCGGCGGTAGTGTTGGATCTAAGCCATCTGCTCAACCTGCCGGACGACGGAACTGTCGATGCTTTGCTGGAAGCCGTGCGCAGCGCGGGCATGTTGCCGGTCGGCCTCGCCTACGGCACCAGCGCTACCGAAGCGCTGGCGCAGCGCATGGGCCTGCCGTTGATCGCCAAGTTTCGCGCCGCGTATGAACCCACCGACGGCGGCAGCATTGCGCCGCCTACCCCGTCCGCTGCAGCGCCCGCGCCGGCACCGGCGCCCATACGCGAACCTGTGCTCGCCGAGCCGACCGGTTCAGTGGGTGCGCAGCGTCACGATGGCACCGTGCGCTCCGGACAGCAGGTCTATGCGCGCGATCGCGACCTGATCGTGGTCGGCACCATCGCCAACGCCGCCGAAGTGATCGCCGACGGCAGCATCCATGTTTACGGCAGCCTGAAGGGCCGCGCGATGGCCGGTGCGCAAGGCGATACGAAAGCGCGTATTTTCATCTCGGACTTCCGCGCGGAGCTGGTCGCCATCGCCGGCCACTACCGCGTGTTCGAGCAGATACCGAAAGACCTGGAAGGCCAGTCCGTGCAATGCTGGCTCGACGGCGAAAAACTGCTGATTGCACCGCTGAAGTAATCGATGCCCTGATTCATTCAGAGCACAACTTATTAGAAGAACATATTTTTCGGAGATGAGCCTTGAGTGCTGAGATTATCGTTGTGACGTCCGGCAAGGGCGGCGTGGGCAAGACCACCACCAGCGCGTCGCTTGCCACGGGCCTGGCGATGAGCGGCAAAAAAGTGGCCGTGATCGACTTCGACGTCGGCCTGCGCAACCTGGACCTGATCATGGGCTGCGAGCGCCGCGTGGTATACGACTTCGTCAACGTGATCCAGGGCGAAGCCTCCATCAAGCAGGCGCTGATCAAGGACAAGCGCCACGAAAACCTCTACGTACTCGCCGCTAGCCAGACGCGCGACAAAGACGCGCTCACGCAGGAAGGCGTGGAGAAAGTGCTCGACGAGCTGGGCAAAGACGGCTTCGACTACGTCATCTGCGATTCGCCCGCCGGCATCGAGAAAGGCGCGCACCTGGCGATGTACTTCGCCGACCACGCCATGGTGGTGGTAAACCCGGAAGTGTCGTCGGTACGCGACTCCGATCGCATCCTGGGCCTGCTCGCCAGCAAGACCCGCCGCGCCGAACGCGGCGACGGTACCGTCACCCAGCACCTGCTATTGACGCGCTACAACCCCGCGCGCGTCGAACAAGGTGAAATGCTCAGCGTGAAAGACGTGGAAGAAATTCTCGGCATCAGCGTGATCGGCGTGATTCCGGAATCGGAAAACGTGCTGGCTGCCTCCAACTCCGGCGTGCCGGTGATCCTGGACGAAAACTCCAACGCCGGCCATGCCTACCGCGACACCGTCGCCCGCCTGCTCGGCGAAACCCGCCCGATGCGCTTTCTCGATGCACCCAAGAAGGGCTTCTTCCAGCGCGTGTTCGGAGGTTGAGCGCCATGGGCATTCTCGATTTTCTAAAGCGCAAACCCGAACCGACCGCTGTCGTGGCGAAGGAACGCCTGCGCATCATCGTGGCGCAGGAGCGCTCCACCCGTGGCGCCCCGGATTATCTGCCGCTGTTGCGCAACGAACTGCTCGAAGTCATCAAGAAGTACGTCAACGTCGACCTGGATGCAATCAACATCAATGTCGAGCGTGACAGTGGGCATGAAGTGCTGGAACTGTCGGTGGCGTTGCCGGATGGCAAGCCGGCGGGGAATCCGGCGACTTGATGCATCACTTCCCTGCCCCGCCGGGAGAGGATCGCCACTGTGCCTTCTGATCCGTCGCCACGGCGAAGGCCGGGGCCCAGCGACTTTGTTGGGGTGTATCCAGAGCAAAGACACTGGGCTCCGGCCTTCGCCGGGGCGACGGATCAGAGAGAACACGCGCTTTTCATGGCAACCAACGGAAACCACGTGCCGTCATCCGTTCTCCGCCTCGCCGACATCGACCGCACCGCCGTCGAATCCCTGCTCACCCACCACGGCCTGACCCTCGCACTGGTTGCCGACGGCGAAGCCATCCCCGGCAGCTTCTGGGGCGACGACGAAGCCGGCATCATCGGCCACACCGTTTACGCACGTGGCGATACACCGGTGCACTCGGTGCTGCACGAAGCCGGCCACCTGATCGTGCTGCCAGCGGAGCGCCGTGGCGAGGTCCACACTGACGCTACCGATTCGATCGAGGAAGAAGACGCCGTCTGCTACCTGCAGATCGTGCTGGGCGACGTACTCCCTGGCGCAGGGCGCGACCGCATCATGGCCGACATGGATGCCTGGGGTTATACCTTCCGGCTCGGCTCAGCCCGCGCGTGGTTCGACCACGATGCCGAGAACGCAAGAACCTGGCTGATCGAGCATGGCCTGCTTAACCAGGCTGGCGAACCGGTATAGTGCGCGACGCCTGATTGCTGCGAAGCTCACCGTGCTGAAGAACACGCGCTACTACGATCCGATCAACAATTTTCGCCGCCGCGTCGCGCGCCGGTTGATGCGCACGGTGTTCGGCAGCCACGGGCAGCCCACTTCGGAACCGCTGCCGGCGAAGGGCATGTATCGCATCCTGGTGTGCCATGTAAGCCATAGCCTGGGCAACACGCTACTGCTGACACCGCTGCTGTCAGAGTTGGAAAAGGTCTACCCCGCGGCGGAAATCGACATCCTTACGCGCAGCCCGATCGCCAAGACGGTCTATGGCCATTTCTTCAACGTGCAGCGCATCTTCCGGCTGCCCGCGCATGGCGTGGGGCATCCGTTCGAGTTCTTCGGCACGTTGCGACGCATGCGCAAGATTCGCTATGACTTGGCGATCGATGCGGACCCCTTGTCGCAAACCGGCCGCCTGCTGACGCTGCTGTCGAACTCCACGTACACGCTCGGCTTCAGCAGCCCGAAGAAACACGGCGAAATCACCCATGCCGTGCCACTGCCGGAACATCTGCAAAGCAAGGGACAACGACCGGTCTATCTCTTGCGTCATGCCATGCAGCGCGATGTAACCGCCGACTATCCGGTGCCGGACATTCGCCTCAGCGCCGGCGAGCGTGCACAAGGCAAAACAGCACTGATGCGCTCGCTAGCCGCCTGCGGCATCACCACGACGGGACGCGGCATCATCGGCATCTTCGGCAATGCCACTGGCGACAAGCTGCTGGGCGATGCGTGGTGGACGCGCTTCATGCAGGAGCTGGAGGCGGCGCATCCTGAGCATCGCTTCGTGGAGATCCTGCCACACTCGGGCGAGTCGATGCTGGGCTCGCGCTACCCCGCGTATTACTCCACGGACCTGCGCAAACTCGCGTGCGTGCTATCCGGTTTGGACGTCTATATCAGCGCCGACTGCGGCGTGATGCACCTGGCTTGCGCCTCGGATGTGCCTACCATGGGCATCTTCACCGTTACCAATGCGGCCGAATGGGGGCCGTATGGGCCGAACCGTCATGTGGTCCCGGCCGCGGGCAAGCAGCCCGAAGAGGTGGCACGCACCATCGCCGCCATGCCGGAGTTGAATCCGTAGGTTGGGGTGCGAACCCCAACATGGTGGCTGATCGACATGGCGATGTTGGGGTTCGCACCCCAACCTACGTATCCCCGCCTACCCACGTCCCCGCTCGTCGGCTAGGATGCCGGCCATGAGGGAGATGGCATGCCTCCCGTTCCTTGGGGACATGTCCCGCGGAACGAACCACCACCTGGTTGATGATGCCTGTGTTGCCGAGCCTCTACCCATGGGAGACGACACAGTATGAGTTGGAGTGGTTTTCTTGCCGTCGGTCTTGGCGGCGCCATCGGATGCTGGATGCGCTGGATGCTTGGCGTCCTGCTCAATCCGGTGTTCATTACCGTGCCCTTGGGCACCCTGGCAGCCAATCTCACCGGCGCCCTGATCATGGGTTGCATGATGGGCCTCATTGAGCACTTCCAGACGTTGCCGCCGGAAGTGCGGCTGTTCGTGATGACCGGCTTTCTCGGCGGCCTCACCACCTTCTCCACTTTTTCAGCCGAAGCGAACACCTTGCTGCTGCGCGGGCAGCTGCTATGGTTTGGCATCCATGTCGCGGTGCATCTGATCGGCAGCCTGAGCATGACGATCCTGGGCATTTTCCTGACGCGCGGTCTGTTGCGTCACTGATACGGAGTCGGCAACGTCATGAGCATCGATGTCTCATTTCGTCATACCCCGGCCAACGGCATCTTCCTGCGCTTTTACACGCACGTGCACGCCAGGCACGATGGCCTCTTGATGTCCGAATGGCTGCTGGAACTGGCCAAGCGCAACCAGCTCGGTGGCGGCTCGGTGTTCCGCGCCACGGCGGGCTTTGGCCGGCATGGCGTACTGCACCATGAAGCGTTCTTCGAACTCGCCGACGACTTGCCGCTGAAAGTGGAATTCCTGCTCAGTGAAGCCAATGCGCAAACCTTGTTGCGCCTGGTGCGGGAAGCCGGCGTTGATCTGGTGTATGCGTGGTCGCCGGTACATTTCGGCATCCTTGGCAAGGACCCAGAGGCATGAGTCAAGATTCATTGCGCCAACGCGCCGCTGAACTGCTCGAACTGGCCGGCGTGCAAATCAATGGTCCTGCTCCCACCGATTTACACGTTCACGACGAACAACTCTACGCACGCGTTTTCGCCCACGGCTCACTGGGGCTGGGTGAAGCCTACATGGATGGCTGGTGGGATGCGGATGATCTTCCCGGCCTGTTCACCATGATTCTGTGCAGTCATCTGGATGAACACCTCAAGACCCTCGATACGCTGATCGCGCATCTGAAGGCACGCTTCATCAATATGCAGCGCGGCCAGCATGCGTTCGAGATCGGCAAGGCGCATTACGACCGCGGCAATGACTTGTTCAGGGCCATGCTTGGCAAGTACATGATGTATTCCTGCGGCTACTGGGCCAACGCCAACAACCTGGACGACGCACAGGAAGCCAAGCTCGACCTGATCTGCCGCAAGCTGCAGCTGAAGCCCGGCATGCGCGTGCTCGATATTGGCTGCGGCTGGGGCGAGGCGCTGAAATTTGCAGCGGAACGTTACGGCGTGGAAGGCGTCGGCATTACGGTGTCCAACGAGCAGGCTGAACTGGCACGTGAGTTGTGCCAGGGCTTGCCGATCGAAATCCGCTTGCAGGATTACCGCGACGTCGACGAGCCATTCGATGCCATCATGTCGATCGGCATGTTCGAACACGTGGGCGGCAAGAATTACCGCGAATATTTCGAGGTCTCACGCCGCTGCCTGAAGGACGATGGTTTGTTCCTTCTGCATTGCATCGGCACCAATCAGGCGCCGGGACAAACCGATCCGTGGATCGAAAAATACATCTTCCCCAACTCCATGATTCCGGCCGCCAGCCAAGTGGCTGCGGCACTGGAAGGCTTGTTCGTGGTGGAAGACTGGCACAACTTCGGTGCGGACTACGATCACACGTTGACGGCGTGGCGCGCGAATTTCGACGCGGCATGGCCTGCGCTTTCCAGCCGCTACGATGAGCGCTTCCGCCGCATGTGGCGTTTCTATTTATCCGTATCCACTGCCGTGTTCCGCAGCCGCCGCGATCAGCTGTGGCAACTTACCTTGAGTCCGTACGGCGTACCCGGCGGTTATCGCGTTCCGCGCTGAGTCCTTCCATGACCATCTCTCATATGACCTGCCATCGACGCTTGCTGGTGCTGTTCTCGCTGCTGTTTCTACTGTGCGGCAACGCCGTCGCGCACCCTGCGCTATGGCAGGCAAAACTCGGCGACAGCACGGTGTATCTGTTCGGCACCGTGCATTTGCTGCCGAACGATACGGATTGGCATTTCCCCGCGCTGGACCAGGCGCTTTCAAAAAGCCAGTCGCTATACATCGAACTGACCGACGACGATCAAGGCACCATGACCGCCTTGGTGCTGCGCTATGGCATGGATACCGAGCATCCGCTTTCTTCGTTGCTCAATGAAAGCGACAACGCCGCCTTGGCGAAAGCCGCGCAGGTGGCCGGATTGCCTGGCGGCACCACCGCGCTGCAGCCGATGAAGCCGTGGTTGGCAGCGCTGACGCTGACCGTCGCGCCCTTGATGAAAGCCGGGCTTGATCCTGCCGCTGGCGTGGACAAGCAATTGCAGGCGCAAATGATGCGCGCCGGCAAACCGGTGCATGGCCTGGAAACCGCGGAGCAGCAGATTCGTTTTCTCGCCGACCTGTCGGATTTGCTGCAGATCGCTTTTCTCCGCGACACCTTGCGCGACGTCGAAAAGGACAAGGAAGAACTGCTTTCGCTGGTCGATGCTTGGAAGAATGGCAATGTCGCTGCCATCGCCAAGCTCGAGAACGACGAGCTGAAAACGCAGGAGCCCGCGCTTTATCAAAAACTCTTGGTGCAGCGGAATCAGAACTGGGCGGCCAAGATCAAGGATCTGTTGAGGCAGCCTGGTACCACCGTGTTCGTGGCCGTGGGCGCGGCGCATCTGGCCGGCCCGGACAGCGTGCAGGCGCAGCTGGCGAAGATCGGCGTTACCGCACAGCAGGATTGACCGTAGGTTGGGGTGCGAACCCCAACATCGTCGTTTTCCATGCATCGCAATGTTGGGGTTCGCACCCCAACCTACACACGTCAGAACGACGCCGTGATCGCCTTCGGCTGCAGCGGGAAGCGCGGCATGTGGATGGTGTAGGAATCCATCTTGCCCAGGTCCTTGTAATCCGCCGTGAGCATCTTGCCGTCGTAGCCGACGTCGATGCGATACACATGCCCTGCTTCGACGTTGTCGATGGTGACCTGCTGGCGGTTGAGCAGCTTCGAATTGGACAGCGTGAGCTTGATCACCTGCTTGCCAGGCAACACGCGCACCCAGGGTGTCTTGCCGCCGTTGAATTTCTCCCAGGTGGCGACCTGGTTCACGCCGGTGATACCGCAGATGTACTGCGAGGGCTGGCCGCATACCACCAGCGCGGTATCCGCTTTGGCGTGATCCTTGTCCTTGTAGCCCAGCAACGGATGCCGGCCCGCAAAATGCGCGCAGCCAGCCATAAACGTGCAAGCCATGAGCACGGCAGCGGAGCGTAGATAGCGCATGAGTCACCCGGACGGAAACGATCGGATGATTCTAGCCCAAGCGCCTCGGCATCTGGCACCATCTCAGGGTTGTAGTAGGCCGCCATCCCGGCGTCGCCCCTGGCAGTTATCTCCATGACCCTGCAAGCCAATTACGAACAGATCCCGCTCAAGGAATACGCCGAGCGGGCGTATCTCGATTACTCCATGTACGTGGTGCTGGACCGCGCCCTGCCCTACGTGGGCGACGGCCTCAAGCCCGTGCAGCGGCGCATCATCTACGCGATGAGCGAGCTTGGCCTGGCCGCTACCGCCAAGCCGAAGAAATCCGCGCGTACCGTCGGCGACGTGATCGGCAAGTTCCATCCGCACGGCGACAGCGCCTGCTACGAGGCGATGGTGCTGATGGCGCAGCCGTTCTCGTATCGCTATCCGCTGATCGACGGCCAGGGCAACTTCGGTTCGCCCGACGATCCGAAAAGCTTCGCGGCGATGCGTTACACCGAATCCAAGCTCAATCCACTGGCCGAAGTGCTGCTGGCGGAACTCGGCCAGGGCACCGTGGATTGGGTGCCGAACTTCGACGGCACGCTGGAAGAACCGAGCTGGCTGCCTGCACGCCTGCCGCACGTGCTGTTGAACGGATCAATGGGCATCGCCGTGGGCATGGCCACGGACATCCCGCCCCACAACTTGCGCGAAATCGCCAGCGCGTGCATTCGCCTGCTGGATGATCCGGACGCCACCGTCGCCGATTTGTGCGAATACGTGCGCGGTCCGGACTACCCGACCAAGGCGGAAATCATCACGCCGCGCAATGAGCTGATGCAGATGTACCAGACCGGTACCGGCTCGATTCGCGCACGCGCCGTATACACGCAGGAAGACGGCAACATCGTGATCACCGCGCTGCCGCACCAAGTCAGCCCATCGAAAATCCTTGAGCAGATCGCCGCGCAGATGCGCGCGAAAAAACTGCCGATGATCGAAGACCTGCGCGATGAATCCGATCACGAAGATCCGATCCGCCTGGTCATCGTGCCGCGTTCCAACCGCGTGGACGTTGACGAGGTGATGCAGCACCTGTTCGCCACCACCGACCTGGAAAAGAGCTTCCGCGTCAATCTCAACATGATCGGCCTGGACCTCCGGCCGCAGGTAAAGAATCTCAAGCGCATCCTTACCGAATGGCTGAGTTTCCGCGTCGATACCGTCACGCGCCGCCTCAATCATCGCTTGGCCAAGGTCGAACGCCGCCTGCATTTGCTGGAGGGCTTGCGCATTGCCTACCTCAATTTGGATGAGGTGATCCGCATCGTCCGCACCGAGGACGAGCCCAAGCCGGTGCTGATGGCGCGATTCAAGCTCAGCGAGGAACAGACTGACTATATTCTCGAAACCCGGTTGCGCCAGCTGGCGCGCCTGGAAGAAATGAAGATCAACGCCGAGCGCGACCAGCTTGAGGAAGAACGCGCCAAGATCAACGTGCTGCTGAAATCGCCGGCCAAGCTCAAGGGTTTGATCAAGGAAGAACTGCGCGCGGACGCGGCCAAGTACGGCGACGACCGCCGCTCGCCGCTGATCGAGCGCGAAGCCGCGCAGGCGCTGGACGAAAGCGCACTGGTCGCCAGTGAACCGGTCACCGTGGTGTTGAGCCAGAAGGGTTGGATTCGCGCGGCGAAGGGCCATGACGTCGATGCGGAAGGTTTGTCGTATCGCGAAGGCGACAGCCTGCTCGCCACGGTAAAAGCGCGCACCACGCAGCAAATCGCGGTGATCGATTCCACCGGCCGCAGCTATTCCACGCCGGCGCATACGCTGCCTTCTGCGCGCGGCAACGGCGAGCCGCTCACTGGCCGCTTCACGCCACCCGGCGGCGCACGTTTCGATGCCATCGCCGCTGGTGACAACGACACGCGCCTGATTCTTGCCACCGACTTCGGCTACGGCTTCGTCACCCGTTTCGAGGCGCTCACCGGGCGCAACAAGGCTGGCAAGCAGATCATCACGCTGGGTGATGGCGCACGCGTGCTGGCGCCGCAAGTCAGTGCCGATCCGGCGCGCGACCGCATCGTCGTCGCCACTACGGATGGTCACTTGCTGATGTTCTCGGTGGCCGAACTGCCGGAACTCGACAAGGGCAAAGGCAACAAGCTGATCGAGATTCCGAAGGCCAAGCTCGGCAGTGGCGACGAACGCGTGGCCGGCATTGCCGTGGTCACTGAAGGCAAAGGCGAAGTCACGCTGTATGCCGGCCAACGCAAGCTCACCCTGCGCTGGGCCGATCTGGTCGAGTACGGCGGCAATCGCGCCACGCGTGGCAACGTACTGCCGCGTGGCTTGCGGCGGGTGGAGCGAATCGAGACAAGCGGTTAACACCGTAGGTTGGGGTGCGAACCCCAACGTTGCGATGCATGGGAGATGGCAATGTTGGGGTTCGCACCCCAACCTACTTGAAGGAACTTCATTCGCCCGCAAGTCGTCGAACGACCATGTGCACGGCAAACCATTGCCGCGCGTTATGTCCGTGATGAACTCCGGAGCACCTTCTTCATGAAACGCCGCGCCGTCGCCGCCCTCGCCGCCACTCTCCTGACCGCCGCTGCGTGGGCGCAGACGGGCAGCCATCCCTCGTTGAACCTGAAGCTGCCCGCCGGCGGCTACCAGGGCTATCCGGCATCCGGCTCTTCCGCCTCGCAACCGGCCTCATCCAGTTCCGCCGCCGGCAAAGGCGGCGTCACGGTAAACGGCCATCCGGCCGCCACCAGCCCCGCCCCCGGCGTTTACTACGGCGACACCAGCGGTGTAAGGGGCAACCACGAAGCGGCCGTGCCGGTGTGCGACGACTCCACCTACACCAAGCCGCAGGTGCACGGCGATCTCGGCATGGGCGTGGTCAGCGGCAGCCATATCGGCACTGGTACCTATCAATCGGGCGCGGTCAGCGTGGTGAAGAACACCGGCAGTTGCGACCATCCCACCGGCTCTGTCGGCATTTCCATCGGCGTGAGCCGATTTGGCGGTCTAAACGGGCACTAACAGGTCGAGTGACCCATCTGTGAAAGCAGGTGGAAAGCCGCTCCCCACACACTGCAAGGCCATTCCGCCCTTTCGCCTGCAGTCGAGCCCTTAGTGATTCAAAACGTCGAATTCCGCTTCGAAGGTGGCCGTTGTGGCGTGCTTCTCATCCATGGCCTTACCGGCACGCCCACCGAGATGCGCCTGGTGGGCAAGGGCCTGAATCGCGCCGGCTTCAGCGTCTACGGCATGCAACTGGCCGGCCACTGCGGCAACGTGCAGGATCTGCTAGCCACCGGCTGGAAGGACTGGTACGCCAGCGTGGAGGCAGCGGCAGAAACGTTCCGGGACGAAGTGGACCATCTGTTCGTTGCAGGCCTGTCGATGGGCGCGATCCTTGCGCTCAAGCTCGCTGCAGAGCGCCCCGAATGGGTGCGCGGCGTGGGGGTATACGGCGCCACCTTCCGCTACGACGGCTGGGCGATTCCGTGGTACGGCCGATTCTCCTTCATGTTGCCGTTGCTGCATCGCTTCGGGATCGGCAAGCACCGCATGGTGCATGAAAACGAACCCTACGGCCTGCGCGACGAACGCCTGCGCGCGCAGATCAGCGGCCTGATGCTGGGCGGCGACAGTGCGGCAGCGGGCTTGCCCGGCAATCCTTGGCCCTCATTGGCCGAGATGTACAACATGGCCGCGGTGGTCCGGAGCGAGCTGCCCAAGGTGACGGCACCCTGCCTGATCGCACACGCCACCGAGGACGATGTGGCCAGCCTGGAAAACGCGCACCTGGTGGCGCGCTCGGTATCGGGTCCAGTGGACATGCTGTTGCTGGAAGACAGCTATCACATGATCACCATCGATCGCGAACGCCGCGTGCTGATTGATCGCTCCGCCGATTTCTTCTCCCAGGTGGCCGCGAGCTGTAAGCCCAGCGCGCTCGCCGTCGCCTAATACAGGCTGCCCACTTGCCCCCTCTCGTCGCCACGCTGTGGTTGGTCAACGTGACGCTGGATACCTGCGGCCAGCTCGCCTTCAAGGCCGCAGCCAGCGATCCCGATGCCGGTGACGGCGCCGCGCGCTGGCGCCATATGGCCGGCCGCCCCTGGCTGTGGCTGGGGCTCTCTGCATACGCGCTGCATCTTGCTTCGTGGATCGCCTTCCTGTCGCTGGTCGAGCTTTCCAAGGGCATGCTGCTGGCATCCATCAACATGGTCGCGATCATGATCGGCGGCCGCTTGCTGTATCGCGAAAAACTCACGCCGTTGCGTGTCGCCGGCATCCTGCTTGTCAGTACCGGCGTGGCGATCGTGGGAGCGGCTGGATGAGCACCACGCTGCGCACCTGGCGCTTCTATCTCGGCGGCTTCGCCCTGCTGCTGGTGTTCGACACCCTCGTGCAAGTGAGTTTCAAATTGACCGGCACGCATGCGTTTCCGCCGGAAGCGAGCTGGGCATGGGTGTTGCGCATCGTCGGGCACCCGTGGATCTACATCGCACTGATCGGCTACGTCGGCAACTTCTTCACCTGGATGAGCCTGCTCAAGCATGCGCCGATCGGGCCGGCCTTCGCCGCCTCGCATCTGGATGTCGTCAGCGTGATGCTGGCGTCTGCGTGGCTATTCCACGATGCGCTCACGCCGATGCGAATGCTCGGCGCGGGCGTCATCGTGCTGGGCATCGTGTGCCTGGCCTTTGCCGAAAGCGGCGCGCAGCCGGTGCATGGCGCGCCCAGCACCAATATGCCCGGTGCGACAACCGGTTACTGAGCCATTCTCGTACTGCAAGGTTTAGCTAATCCACGCGACGATATCGCCGATGCGAGTTATGCTGTGGCCGCGCTCAAGAAATTACGCTCCTGCTTTTATGGACAAGGCGCACGCTCTTCGTCAGGCTTGCAGTCAGGGGATTACTGGGGACATTTCATGAGCAACGTGCAACAAGAAGTTTTCGAGATCATCAGCAAGCAGGCAAAGATCGACATCGGCGCCATCAAGCTCGAGTCGACCTTGAAAGATCTCGGCGTGGCTTCGCTGGACGCCATCGAAGTGATCTTCGACATCGAAGAACACTTCAACATCAACCTTCCCAACGAGGAAGTCGATTTCGAAAGCGGCACCGTCGGCCACCTGATCGAAGCAGTGGAACGCCAGCTCGCACAGAAAACCGGTTGAGCATGCGTCGCATCGTCATTACAGGCATGGGCGGCATTTGCGCGCTCGGCCACAATACTTCCGATATCTGGCAAGCCATGGCCGAGGGCCGCAGCGGCATCGGTCCCGTGCATCACATCGAAGCCAAATACCTGCGCAACAATGCGATTGCGGCGGAAATCAGCGATTTCGATCCGCTCAAATACATCGATGAAGCACGCGTACCGTTCCTCGATCCGCTGAGCCAGTACGCATTAGTGGCGGCCGGTGAAGCCATCCGTCAATCGGGCCTGGATTTCCGCGGCGAACGCGCGGCGCGCACGGCGATCGTGGTTGGCGTCGGCTCGGCCGGCGAGGAAACCCGTGAGGGGCTGTATCGGCAGCTTTACGCCGAGCAGGCCAGCCGTTTCCATCCGCTCGGCATCGTGCGCATCATGAGCAACGCGCCGGCCAGCCATATCAGCATGGTGCACGGCATTACCGGGCCCACCTTTGTCGTGTCCAGCGCGTGTGCGTCATCCAACCACGCGTTTGCGCAGGCCGCGATGATGATACGCGCCGGCCTGGTGGACGCGGCGATCGCCGGCGGAACGGAAGCCTGCATTACGCTCGGTGTGCTGCGTGCGTGGGAAGCCATGCGCGTGATGGCACCCGATACGTGTCGTCCTTTCAGCGCCAAGCGCCGCGGCATGGTGCTGGGCGAAGGTTCCGGAATCTTCGTGCTGGAAACGCTTGAGAGCGCGCAAGCACGCGGCGCCACCATTCTGGCGGAGCTGGCCGGCGTCGGCATGAGCGCTGACGCAGGCGATATCGCCGCGCCTTCCGAGGTCGGTGCTGCCACAGCGATGCGCCTGGCCTTGCAAGATGCAGGCATGCAACCGGCAGATGTCGACTACATCAACGCGCATGGCACCGGCACGGCCGCCAACGACTCCACCGAAACACGCGCCATTCACAACGTCTTCGGCGAGCATGCGCCTCGCCTGGCGGTAACGTCCACCAAGCCGATGCACGGTCACGCATTGGGCGCAGCCGGCGCACTCGAAATGATCGCCGTACTTGGCGCTTTGCGCGACGGAATCGTACCGCCGACGCTTAACTACCTTGGCCCTGATCCAGCTTGCGACCTTGATTACGTGCCGCACGAAGCACGCGCCATGAATGTGCGTGCGGCGCTGAGCAATTCGTTTGCGTTTGGCGGCCTCAATGCGGTAGTAGCGCTACGCAAGCCGTAGCGCCGTAGGTTGGGGTGAGGCGTAGCCGAACCCCAACATGATCCACACGCATCGGCAACGTTGGGGTTCGCATACGCTCACCCCAACCTGCGCGTATCCCGTTCAGATCAATGAGGAGCACAGCTGACGCACATGCTGCGTCACCTGCTGCACCCACTGCGGCGACAAACCCATCGGCTCGCTGGAAAGCAGCATTTTCGAATACAGCCGGATCAGTTGCCGCTTGTTTTTGGCGTCGTTCTTGCGCAACTGGCGTGTCTTGGAATCATCCATGATGCGGTAACCGCCCAATAGCTCAGGGACAAACTGGAACTGGGCCTGCCGGATCCAGTTCATCCTGATCCACAAATCCCAATCTTCCAGATAGTCGAAATTCTCGTCGAACGGGTTGTCCAGCAGCACGGACCGCTTCACTAGCGAGAAGTTGTCCATGAAGTTGTCATGCAACAGTGGAATCGACCTTGGCAGCAGGTTGGCCGCCACGTCTACTTGCACGACATCCCGGTAAAAAATCCCCGTTGACGCACCATCGGCGCCGATAAGGCCCATGCCCAGGATGAAAATATCCGTCTCGGGCTTGGATGCAATCTGCGCATTCAAGTGGCTGAAAATGGTTTCATCGATGGTGTTGTCGGCATCCAGCAGCAATACGTAATCCCCTTGCGCATGCCCGATGCCGGTGTTCTTCGCGGCGGAAGAACCACGGTTGGCAGGATGCTGAAACACATGCATCGCAAAACCAGCATCGCGCCGGCATGCAGCCAAAACCTGCTGCGTATCGTCCGTGGAGGCATCGTCCACTACCACCACTTCCAACTCCGATTCATGTCCGTTCGCGGCTTTGGCCACGCTTTGCAACGCAGTCACTAAGTACTGCGCCATGTTGTAAGTCGGGATGACGACGGAGTACTTCATGCGCTCGCCTCCAAAAACAGGATGGAGCGATACATCTCCAACTCGTTCTCTGCCTGATGAAGACGATTGATGTGGTGGATGTCGTTCATGAATCTGAGCTTCATCCGACCACCCACAAACAGGCCCATGCATCCGAGGTAGTGCATGAGCCGGTGCGTATTTTTCACGTGCCTGATCAGTTGAAATCCATGTTTGCCGGCCAGCTCCAGAATGAATTCAACCTTGGGATGATCCATGGCCAAATGTTCCAGCAACCAATCCGGCAGGCTGCCGCTCGGATTGAGAAACGTGGCCGTCTCCACATCGAACTGGTAGCCCGCGCCATCGGTGGGAAACGCGAGAATCAGGTAGCGCCGCGCGATGCGGCGCATCGCCACGAAGAAATCCTCGCGCAGGTTGACCGGTACATGCTCCATCACATCCATCGCGCAGACTACGTCAAACGAGTCTTGCAGCGAAAAAGGATGCACGCCGTTGATCGGCTTGAGATTGGGTACTTCGGGCGTGATTGGCGTAAGGTCAATGCCGAAATAGTCGCCCGAGAAAACGCTGCCGAGGCCGACGTTGCCGCAGCCGTAGTCGAGTATTTTTGAATTCGTCAGCTGGTTTTCCAGCAGAAAATCCAGCACCGGCTCGTAACGGTAAATCCAGTCGATGGAAACCTGCTGACTGCTGATAAACGGATTGTCCGTGTCGTATTTCAGGCGTGCTTCCTTCATAGTCGGCTGAACGTCCACGATTGCATGCGCCCATCCTTATACGGCATCACGCCATGGAAAGGACGCGGATCGCGGTCGAACACCAGTGGCAGGAAGTGGCGATCGCCTTCCCACATCGGCAGCTCCATGATGCGATCGATATCGATCCACTCAAGCGTGCCTTCGGGATTGTGGGTAAGCGGCTCGCCGCTGAAACTGTCGATGACGAAGATGAAACCCAGCCAGTCCTCGCCCTGCTTGCCGAAGCCCGGCCAGTTGAGCGTGCCGCGCAAATGCATCGTCTGGCATTCGATGCCGGCTTCCTCGTGGATTTCACGGCGCATGCAGGCGGCGATGTCTTCGCCGGGTTCCATCTTGCCGCCCAAGCCGTTGTACTTGCCCAGGTGCTGGTCATCGGGCCGCGCGTTGCGGTGGATCATCAGGACCTTGCGCCGGTCTGGAGACAGCACGTAACCGAGCGTGGCGACGATGGGGGTGTAGGGCATGGGCATCCCTTTCCTGATCTCAAAGCTGAAGTTTACGCCCTGACATTGTGTAGATGCTCTTGCATCCATCACGCCCAGCCAGCGACCATCCACAGATGCGCTCGTCCACCCACACCCGACGGTTGCATCGCAGCCTGTCATCCCGCCTGCTTGCCCTGCTGGCGGCGCCGGCGCTGCTGGCCGCCTGCGGCAATCAGTTGCAGCCGATGGAAAGCCGCGAGGTGACATTCCAGGGCCAGGACTTCACCGTAGTGAGCCTGGATCTGCATCGCGAGGCATTGACGCTGCACTGGAAGAATCCCGACGACGGCCAGCCCTACGGCGATATCCAGAGCCTGCGCGAATGGGGCGCGGCGAACGGCAAACGGTTGATGTTTGCGGCCAATGCGGGCATCTACAATCAATCCTATGCGCCGCTGGGGCTGTACGTAGAAAACGGCAAGACATTGGTGCCATTGAATCTGTACCGCGGCAACCCCGCCGCCGGCAATTTCTCGATCCAGCCCAACGGCGTGTTCGCCATCTATCGGGACGGCCACGCCGCGGTGCGTACCAGCGCCGACTTCAAGGCCGACGCCAAGCCGGTGGACTGGGCCACGCAGTCGGGGCCGATGCTGGTGATCGACGGCAAGATCAACGACCAGTTCGTGCACGACTCCACCAGCAACAAATGGCGCAGCGGCGTTTGCGCACGCACGCCGTACCAGGTGGTGTTCGCGGTGAGCGAGTCACCGGTGAATTTCCACACCTTCGCGCAACTGTTCCATGACAAGCTCGACTGCAAGGATGCGCTGTATCTGGACGGCACCATCTCCCAGTTCTACATCGACGGCACCGGCTACGCCGGCGCCCCCACCTTCATGGTCAAGCCCTATGCGGGCATCTTTGCGGTGTTTGCCGAACAATGACAACGACGACGCGATCTCGATTCCGTTGGTTCCGTACGCTGTTGGTTCTTTTGCTTATCGTGGTGATCGGCCTGTTCGCTGCCGGCTGGTGGCTGCTGGCCGGCAGCCGTGCACAGCTGGATGGCCAGCAACGGGTCACCGGGCTCCAGCATCCGGTCACCATTGAGCGCGACGCACTTGGCACCACCACCATCACCGGCCAATCGCGTGAGGACGTGGCTTACGCGCTGGGTTACGCACACGGACAGGAACGGTTCTTTCCGATGGACCTGATGCGCCGTGTTGCGGCCGGCGAGCTGTCGGAACTGGTAGGCGCCGCCGCGCTCGACACGGATATCAATCATCGCCGCCACCGCCTGCGCGCCGTCGCGCAAGCCGCGTATGCCGCGCTCACGCCCGCGCAGAAGCACATGCTGGATATCTATCGCGACGGGGTAAACGCGGGACTTTCGAATCTGCGCGAGAAGCCCTGGGAATACCTGCTGCTGAAGGCCAGGCCGGAACCCTGGCGTTCGGAAGACACCATGCTGGTGATCGCCGCGATGTATCTGGACCTCAACGACGATGGACGCAACGAGCGCGAACAGCACATTGCCGACATGCGCGCCGTGCTGCCCGATCCGTTGGTGGATTTTCTGATCTCGCCCGATTCGAACTGGGAAGCACCGTTGCAAGGCGGTGCCTCGCCCTCGCCGGTTATTCCCGCCGCAGACGTGTTCGATTTACGCAAGCTCGGCGCACAGCCTGGCGAGGCAAAATTGGCCGAAACATCGATACCCTCGGTGGATCGCTTTTATCCCGGCAGCAACAGCTTCGCGGTGGCGGGCAACATTTCGCGCTCGGGCACGGCGATGCTTGCCAACGACATGCATCTGGGCTTGCGCGTGCCGGACATCTGGTTCCGCGCACGCCTGCGCTATCCCGATCCGACGGCGCCCAAAGGTGAGCGCGACGTGGTCGGCGTCACGCTGCCCGGCACACCTGCGCTGGTGGTGGGCTCGAACGGGCAGATCGCCTGGGGCTTCACCAACAGCTATGGCGACTGGATGGATTGGGTGCGCATCCAGCGCGACCCGCACGATCCCACTCGCTACAAAGTCCCGGAAGGCTGGGCGGCGATCGAATCGCACGATGAAATCATCGGCATCAAGGGCGCCGCACCGCACAGCCTGCATGTGGAAGACACGCGCTGGGGACCGATCCTCACCAAGGACACTGACGGTACGCCGCTCGCGCTCGCGTGGATCGGTGATCAGCCGCGCGCCTACAACCTGGCCTTGATGCAACTCGAGCACGCCAGCACCATGTCCGCCGCGTTGGATCTGGCCACACGTTTCGGCATGCCGCCGCAGAACTTCCTGGTGGCCGACAGTGCGGGCCATATCGGCTGGACCATCGCCAGCAACAGCATTCCGCTGCGCGCGGGTTTCGATCCGCAACGTCCCGCGGATTGGTCGCAACCGAACGTGGGCTGGACGGGTTGGGCGGCGCCGTCGCAATACCCGCGCATCGAAGATCCTACGGATGGACGGCTATGGACGGCCAACAATCGCACGGTCGGGGGAGATGAAAACGCATTGCTTGGCGAGGGCGGGCACGATGTCGGTGCGCGTGCACAGCAAATTCGCGATGACCTCCGCGGCCGCGCCGATTTCGGTCCCGGCAATTTGCTGGATATCCAGCTTGACGATCACGCACTGTTCCTTGCCCGCTGGCAACGCCTGCTGCAAACCACGCTGGCGGACACGCACGATCCCGTGCTCGGCCAGCTGCGCCAGCTCACCAGCGCATGGCGCAACGAGGCGGCACCCGACAGCGTGGATTACCGCCTGGTGCACGCCTTCCGCGATGAAGTGCACAAGCTGGTGCTCGCGCCATTTGCCGCGCGCGTGCAGCAACGCTTTCCCGATTTCGAATGGCCCGGTCCGGGCAATCAGGAAGCGGCCGTGTGGATGATGATCCAACAACAGCCTCCACAACTGTTAGACCCTGCTTATCACGATTGGCGCGCCTTGCTGCTGCAAGCCGCGCGCAATGTCGTCGACACGCTAGGCAAGCAACCCGGTGGACTTGCTGCGCGCACCTGGGGCGAGATCAATCACGCCAGCATCCGGCATCCGCTATCGCGCGCGCTGCCCGGCTTTATCGGCCAATGGCTGGACATGCCGGAGGACGAATTGCCCGGTGATAACAACATGCCGCGCGTGGCTCGCCCCGGACAAGGTGCATCCGAACGCATGGACGTATCGCCAGGGCATGAAGCCGACGGCATTCTGGAAATGCCGGGCGGACAAAGCGACAACCCGCTGTCGCCGTTCTACGGCGCCGGTCATGAGGATTGGGTACACGGACGTCCGACGCCGTTGTTGCCGGGGGCGACGAAGTACACGTTGGTGCTGGAGCCGTCGCCGCGGTGAGGTGGTGACGCGGCGTTGTTTCAACTTCCTGATTAGCCCCGACGCTCAGCCGCGAGTCGCGTGATTTGAGATCTTGTGCGCACACGATGACGCCTCCCAACGAGGAACGACGTCATGGCAATCAACCCCGTGCAGTTTCAAGAAGGCCTGTCGATGGTCCAGTTC
>NZ_DATEJY010000193.1:0-39725 GCF_035277725.1 Dyella sp.
CCAAAGAAATGGCCTCAAGAGCTCATGGCGCTATGCCGGTTACGAGCCTGAACGTTCAAGGCCAGATCGATGGTTTACACCCTCAGGTTCTACATTTCCGCTATACCGCAACGCGCCGGAGCGCTGAGGCAAGTCCAAAAAGCCAGCCCGAACTCCAGCGTTGCATGTCATCAGACCTGCCTTGATTTATCTTTGCCGCAGCGCCACGGCGCGTTGCGGTATAGCGGGGACGTAGAACCTGTGGCGACAATCCATCTCTCTGGCGATAAACGTTCAGGCTTGTAACCTGCCCGAGCCGTGAGCCTTTTAGGCCATTTCTTTGGGTTACCTTTCTTTGGGCCAGCAAAGAAAAGTGACTCGGGCCGAGTTAGCGGACCGAAACGCCCGCCGCGCAGGCGGCACCCCTGGCGAAACATTTCAAGCCCGCTAAGACCGCAACTTATAACCACTCCGAAAAATCCACACAATCGCCACCGCACACAGCACCAGAAACGCCGACGTCATCCCCGCACTCAGCACGACATTGACATCCGACTGGCCATAGAAACTCCAGCGGAACCCGCTGATCAGATACACCACCGGATTGAACAGCGCGACCTTCTGCCAGAACGGCGGCAGCATGCCGATCGAATAGAATGCGCCGCCCAGAAACGTCAATGGCGTGACGATCATCAGCGGGATCACCTGGAGTTTCTGGAAATCATCCGCCCATAGCCCGATGATGAAACCGAACGAGCAGAAAGTGACCGCCGTCAGCAGCAAAAAGGCGATCATCCACACCGGATGCAGGATGCTGTAAGGCACGAAGAAACGCGCGGTAACCAGGATAAGCAAACCGAGCATCACCGATTTGGTTGCCGCGGCGCCCACATAACCCAGCACCGCCTCCAGCGGCGACACCGGCGCGGAAAGCAGCTCGTAGATGGTGCCGGACCACTTGGGCAGGTAAATGCCGAACGAGGCATTGGAGATGCTCTCGTTGAGCAGGGACAGCATGATCAGCCCCGGAATGATGAAAGCGCCGTAGCTGGTGCCGCCGATATGTCCCATGCGCGAGCCGATCGCCGTGCCGAACACAATGAAATACAGCGACGTCGACAGCACCGGCGAGACGATGCTTTGTGTCAGCGTGCGGAACGTGCGGGCCATCTCGAAGCGGTAAATGGCGCGTATCGCAGGAATGTTCATGACTCCCTCCGTACCAGGCTGACGAAAATATCTTCGAGCGAACTCTCCACCGTATGCAGGTCCTTGAAGTCGATGCCCCGCTCGCCCAGCTTGCGCAACAGCACGGCGATGCCGGTGTCGTCGCTCTTGGCATCGAACGTATAGGTCAGTGTCGCGCCGTCGCCGGAAAGCTCCAGCGCGTACTCACCCAAGCCCTCCGGCACGGCCTGCATCGGCGCCTGCAGGCTGATCACCAATTGTTTCTTGCCCAGCTTGCGCATCAGCGCCTGCTTCTCTTCAACCAGGATCAACTCGCCGCCCGTGATGACGCCGACGCGGTCGGCCATTTCCTCGGCCTCGTCGATATAGTGCGTCGTAAGAATCACCGTCACGCCGGTTTCACGCAATCCGCGCACCATCCGCCACATATCGTGCCGAAGCTCGACATCAACCCCCGCCGTGGGCTCGTCCAGAAACAGAATGCTCGGCTCATGCGCCAATGCCTTGGCGATCAGCACACGGCGCTTCATGCCACCGGACAAGGTCATGATCTTCGCGTCTTTCTTCTCCCACAGCGACAGATCGCGCAGCACTTTCTCGATGTGCTTGTCATTGCGCGTGCGCCCGAACAAGCCGCGGCTGAAGCGCACCGATGCCCACACCGTTTCGAAGGCATCGGTCGACAGCTCTTGCGGCACCAGCCCGATCTTCGCGCGCGTGATTCGATAATCCCGCAGCACATCGTGGCCATCCGCCATGATGGTGCCGTTGCTGGGCGTGACGATGCCGCAGATGATGCTGATCAAGGTGGTCTTGCCCGCGCCATTCGGCCCGAGCAACGCAAAGATCTCGCCGCGCCGGATATCCAGATCGATCGACTTCAGCGCCTGAAAACCACCTTTGTAGGTCTTGCTGACGCCCCGAACGGAAACGGCGTGCGGTGTCGGCGTGGCCTGCTCGTTCATGGCATGTGTGTCCTTGATGAGCGATTTGATTGCGTATTTTTTTGCCGCGCCAGTGTAACTGCCTGCAGCGCCGCTATAAACGCGATCATTCCGCCACCGAATGGCGTGGCGCCACCAGGACCAAAAGCGCATAGAACAACATTCGGCGCACGTGTAGCATGGGCGTTCCACCGGAGCCCGCGATGCGACTGACCTATCAGACCGACTACGCCCTGCGCTTATTGATGTACCTGGCCGTGCAAGGCGATCGCCGCTCGTCCATCCACGAAATCGCCACGCAATATGGCATTTCGGAAAACCATCTGATGAAGGTGACGCAGCGCCTGGCCGCGCTTGGCTACGTGGATGCCTTGCGGGGACGCAGCGGTGGCTTGAAGCTGGCCGGCCAGGCAGAGGATGTGCGCATCGGCGAGGTGGTTCGCGCGATGGAGCCTGATCTTGAGATCGTGGAATGTTTTGGCGAGGAGAACACCTGCGCCATTACGCCGGCTTGCACGCTTCGCCATGTGTTGGACGAAGCGCGCGAGAGCTTTCTCGGGGTGCTGGATAGCTACACCTTGAAGCAACTGGTGGCGCGACCGGGGAAGCTGCGGATTGCGCTCAATATCGTGGCGTGAGCGTCACGTAACCTCAGTTACGTAGGCTGGGATGAAATCCCGGCTTCATCGAGGTTTCCGATGCTGGGATTTCATCCCAGCCTACATGAGCACATCGCTTAGGCGAGCGCAGCGCCGAAAAATTCGGCATGAATGCGCGATTCCGGCACACCTACCCGCTTCAGCGAATCAATTTGCGCCGTCATGAAGCCGCGTGGACCGCAGATGTAATAGTCCGCATTGGCCAGGTGATCCTGTGCGGCGATCTGTGCGGCATCGATGCGGCCCCGCTTGTCGTAATGGCGCCCTGCCACATCGGCTGCGCTTACCTCTTCGTAGTAGATCTCCACATCCAGCTTGTCATGGCGCGCGGCCATGTTGCGGAGCCAATCGTTCATCGCGTGCACGTCGCGGTTGCGCGCAGCGTGCGCAAAATGGATCGAACGCCCCGGTTGCTCCTTCGCGACATGCCCGAGAATGCCCAGCATCGGCGTGATGCCTACGCCGCCGCTCAGCAACACCAGTGGCGTGTCTTTTTCCTGATCGACCACGAAATGCCCTTGCGGGAACGACAGCTCGATGACGTCGCCTTCGCTGACGTCGAGATGGAGCGCGGTGGAGACGACGCCGGCCGGCGCATCGTTGCCGGCATCTTGGCGCTTGACGGTGAGGCGAAGATGATCGCGATGCGGCGCATCGGACAGGCTGTATTGGCGGATATGCGTCATGCCGGCATCGTCCATCGTGCGCACGGAGACGAATTGTCCTGGCTGGAACGGCGGCAGTGCACCATTGTCGGTGGGCGTGAGATAGAACGAAGCGATCTCGCTGCTTTCACGCGCCACCCTGTCCACCTTGAACGGGCGCCAGCCGGACCAGCCACCCTCCGCCGTGGCCGCCTGCACATACAAGCTTTGCTCGGCTTCGATCAACGTATCGGCCAACTGTCCGTATGCAGCGGCCCATGCTTCCAATACCACTGGTGTTGCGGCGTCGCCCATCGTATCGGCCATGGCGGCGAGCAGATGACGACCGACAATCGGATAGTGCTCGGCGCGAATGCCGATGCTGACGTGCTTGGCGGTGACTACCTTGAGCACCGGCGCCAGCACCGCGGTGTTGTCGATGTTTTCCGCATAACCCAACACGGCCAGCGCCAACGCCTGCTGCTGCTCACCGGTAGCCTGGTGGCTCATGTTGAACAGATGCTTGAGTTCCGGATTGGCCTGGAACATGCGTGCGTAGAAGTTCTTCGTCAGCGCCAGTCCGTGAGTTCTCAGCGCGGGCGCGCAGCTCTTGACGATGTCGCGTTGGGCTTGGGTCAGCATGGGGAGTGCCTTATTGTTTTAAAGATGCATTAATAATACATCTTATAAACACGCCATGCTGCAATGCGACACCCTGCCGCGACGATTCCCTCCACCCGCTTTCGTATGCTGGGGGCCAGAATTACCAGCCGCCACCCAGCGCAAGGAAGATATCGATCTGATCGCGGTTGAGCGTGGATTCGCCGATCGCAACCGCTTGCTCGGCCGTCCAACGATCCCGCTCTGCCGCCAGCAGCGAAAGGCTATCGATGCGGCCGCCCTGCTTCAATTCCTCGGCCTGCGTGGCGCGTTGCACGGCGGCGTCGCGGGCGAGTTTCAATTGCTCCTGCTTGTCGAGATCGGCCGCATAGGTATTGAGCGAGATTTCGACGTCGCGCAATGCGTTCAACACGGTGCCATCAAACGCCGCCAGGCTGGCATGGCTTTGCGCATTGGCTTCGTCGATGCGCGCATGCACCGCGCTGCGGTTCAAGTTCCAGCTCACCTGCGGCCCGATGGCGAAACGATCGGTGTAGCCGGTCAAGGCATCGACGGCCTTGCCGGTCGATCCCACCGACACGCCAAACTTGATATCCGGATACAGCGCAGCCGTGGCGATGCCGATGCGCGCCGTGGCTGCCGCCAGATGCCGTTCGGCCATCCGCACGTCCGGACGACGCTTGAGCAGGCTGCTGCCGTCGCCCACCGGCAGCGGATGATCCAGATGCAAGGGCGTATTGCAGGCGAGCAGACTACGATCGAAATTCGCGGGCGGCTGTCCGGCCAACGTCGCCAAACGGAACAAGGCGTTGCGCTGTGCCGCTGCGAGCGACGGCAACGACGCACTGACGGAAGCCAGGGCATTTTGCTGCCGTGCGCTGTCCAAGGTCGATGCGCGCCCGTGCGACACGAGCTCCTGGGTCATGCGCACATCATCCTGCTCGATGCCGATGCGCTTTTGCGCCAGCGCTATCTCATGCCCTGCATTGCACGCATCGGCATACGCACGCACGGTTTCGGCGACGACGTTGACGCGCACCAGGTCGCGCGCGGCGACAGCGGCTTCATCATCCGCGCGGGCGGCTTCCACGCCGCGGCGAATCGCGCCGAACAAGTCCAGGTCATAGCTGACCGACACGCCGGCGTTGTAATTCTGGTAGGGCATCACGCCCACGCGCTTCAATACCGATTCTTCGGACGGATGATTCCACGCCGTCGCCACGTCCACGCTGCCGGCGAAGCGCTGCGAATCGGCTTCGGTCAGCAACGCATCGCTATGTTCGAGATTGGCTTCGGCATAACGCAACTGCGTATTCGCCGCCAGCGTTTGCGCAATCAAGTGATCCAGCACAGGATCGTTGTAGAGCTTCCCCCCATTCGCCGGCAACGCCGTTGCACTCGTGGCAGCGGAGGCGGAAACAAAAGCTCCCTGCGCTGCAGGTGCATTGACGACGGCCTTCGCCGGCACGTGATAATCAGGCCCGACTTCAGCGCAGCCGGCGAAAGCGATGCACGCACACGCGGCAAGCACGGTACGCAACATCACCACGGCATCAACCCCTTCGGCTTATCCGCCGAATGCACCACTACCGTAGCCGTCTGACCAGGCACCAGGCGAATGCCCTTGGGCACGTCGTCGATCGCAATGCGCACCGGAATGCGCTGCGCCAGGCGCACCCAGGTAAAGGCGGGATTGACGTCGGCGGGCTTGGCGCCGTCACCGGTGCGTTCGCGATCGCCGATGGCCGATTCGATGCTGTCGACGTGACCGCGAATTTCACCCGGCACGCCCATCAAATGCACGCTGACACGATCACCGACATGCACGCGTTGCAGCTTGGTCTCTTCGAAATACCCCTCGACACGCGTCGAGGCGGTATCCACCAGCGCAAGCGCCGGCTTGCCGACGGTGAGATAGATGCCGGGTTGCAGGGTGACGTTGGCCACCTCGCCGCTCACCGGCGCCTTCACCTGCGTGCGGTCCAGATTGAGCTGTGCCAGGTCGCGCGCGGCAACCGCCTGCGCCACCGCCATGCGCAGTTCTTCCACCTTGGCTCGGCCTTGCTCGATCACCTCGCTGGCCACCACGTTGGACATCGAGCGATTGCGGCGATCTTCGCGCTCGGCCTCGGCCAGCGCGGCACGTTGGCTGCCAAGGTTGGCTTGTGCTGTTTGCAAGGCGATCTGATAGCGCGACGGATCGACCACCAGCAACACCTGCCCTTGCTGCACGTGCTGGTTGTCGTGCACGCGCACGTCGGTGATCAGGCCGGCGACGTCGGCGGCGATCGGCACGATATCCGCCAGCACTTTGCCGTCGCGCGTGACCGGCTCCACCTGGTAGCGAATCCACAGCGCACGCACCGCATACAACAGCACGGCAATGGCCAGCAGCGTGAACAACACGCGCACGATCTTCATGATCCAGGGCTTGATCAAGGTATTACCCATAGTGAATAAAGCGGTCGGCGCCGATGGTCAGCGCCCACCACAACAAGGCGAACAAAGCGAGTTCCCACACGCCTGCATGCCCGAACACGCCGGACCAGGAAACGCGTTGCCAGAGTCCGCGCAACACATGCGCAAGCACGCCGGCCACCACCGCCCAGACCAGCGCGGAAGGCAAAAACACGCCGAACACATGCAATTCTTCAAGCATCGCCGGCCAGCCTTGGAACAGGTGCATGGGGAAAAAGGTTGCAACGCATGCCGACCAGCGCGAGCAAGGCGGGATGCGAAGGATCGGGTTGCTCCGCGCTGCACATGGCGAGAATGGCCTTGTCGACGCTGGCAAGCAGCGACGACGGCGGCGGCAGCAATTCGCCGTTGCGTCCGCGCGCCCGGAACAAGGTGGCGATCCCTGCCAGCACCTCGCGCAGCGTGGCCTGGATGGAGGTCGGCACGGTCGACAGCGTTCGCCGGATCGCAATCACGTTGCGGCCGATGCGCAGATCGGCCAAGCCATCCGCCGCATGCAAGGTATCGCTGCCTTCGGCCACCGCCATGCGCGCGGCCACCTGGCCCAGGCGATCGACCGCCATGCTGGTCCAATGCACGGGCCGGAACGGCCGCGCCACTTCGGCCATCTGCCCGATCTCGATCCAGTTGCCGCGCATCATGCGTTTGGCCGTCCAAGTCACGTTGACCGAACGGAACATCTTGGCCACGACGATGGTGGCGATGATGCCGCCGACCTGCGCCAGGCCGACGTTGATGAAAGTGGCGAAATCCGCGATGAAACGATCGAGAAAACCCAGCGCCACGATCAGGCAGGAGAACATCGGCAAGGCACGCGCCGACAGCGATGGCGTCGCCTGGATATAACCGATCGCCAACAGGGCTGGCGCCAAGGTCACGATCAGCATGGCGCAACCGTCGACGCGCGGCAGCACCGCAAATAGATAGAACGCCGCCAGCGGAAAGGTCACCAGTGTGGCGCCGAGGTAGCGGCCGAGCACCGGCGCCGGATCATCCTGCGCCGCGAACGAACAGGTGATCAGCGCGGCAAACGCGGCGGTGGCCGAACCGGCAGGCCATGCGAGCAGAATCCACACCGCGCAATACAAGACGATCGCCGTGGCCGTCGCCAGCCCGGCCAGCATCGCTACACCATGATCGCGCGCCAAGGGAAATGATTTCTCGCGCTCCCTATTCTGCTTCGTCTTGGGCTGCGCCACGGGCTCACGTGCAACCTGCTGCACCAGCCTGCTCGCTTCCACTTGCGCTTCGATGAATTCCGCCATGCGCACGCACAAGCTGGAACGTAAGAGATCACGCCAGAACAGCGGATGCTCTTTGCGCTCGGCCAGCTTGCGGCAGCGCATCGCCAGTTCATGGCCGTCGGCGGATTGCTGTTCGGCTGGCCTGGCAAGCCAGGCGCGCGTTTCTTCGACCAGCCGAGCGAGCGCAGGATCGAGTGGCGCCAGCGCGCTCAGCATGTCCAGACGATTCGCCGCCGCCGATGCCAACGGCAGGATCGTCGCCAGCTGCTTCTGCACGCCCAGCACCATCCGGCGCCCTGCCCGGGCCGGCCATTGATCGGAAGGCAGATGGATGGCCAGCATGCCGAGCTCGGCGACGTCCGCTGCCAGCATGCGGCGATGTTCGTATTCAAGCCGCGTGTGGCGCTGCCCGAGTGCTTCGCGCGTCCAGCGCGATGCATGCGCAAGAAACGCGCTGGCGCGGCCGTGGATCACCGGCCGCACGCTCCACGGTTGCAGCAGGCCGTGCGCGAAACTCACGCAGGTGATGGCCACCGTCATTTCTTCCACGCGGGAGATGGTGGTGGTGAACACGTCGGCCGGATCGTCCAGGTACGGAAAGCTGATCACCGCCGAGCTGAAAGCCGCCATCTGGAACAGGAACGCGCGCGGCGTGCGGTCCAGCACGGCGAGATAGATGCACAATCCGGTCCACGCTGCCATGCACAGCACCAACAACCCCGGCGCATGCTGCAGGTTGGGCACCACCAGGATGGACACCGTCGCACCGGTGAGAATGCCGCCGAGGCGATACAGCATCTTCGGCCGGAACGCACCCGCCATCGGCTGCGCCGTCACGTACACCGTCAGCAAGGCCCACCACGGACGCGGCAGGCTGAATTCGAAGGCAATGAAAAGCGTGATCGCAGCGGCAATGAAGCTGCTCAACGAGAAGAGCAGCTTCTGCGGGTCGAGCAGTAGCAGGGACCACGGCAAAGATGCCGTTCGCGCGGTAGCGGGCATGGGGAGAAAGCGAGCGTGCGGGGCTGGAACGTTGTGGCGGCAGCGGTCGATGCGCTACCGGATAGCCGGCTATTTTGCCTTATAGATCCGTTAAAGCTGAGATCAAAATATTGCTGATTGTTAGCAATAAAAATGCAGTTGGCATTTGAGGCGGAGCGCGGGGTTGGGATGAGGCGCAGCCGAACCCATTCTGTTGGGGTTTGCGTTTACCGTTCACCATCCAGAAAAATATTCCCGATTAGCGTCGTGTCTCAGCCAGGCCGTTCACTTCCCTATCTCCTCGCCCCGGCGAAGGCCGGGGCCCAGTGTCTTTCGCTTTAAAGTCGCCAGGCCCCGGCTTTCGCCGGGGCGACGAGGTTCTTGCAAGATTTCGCAGTAGGTTACAGCTGAGGCACGACGCTTATCAGAAAAACATTAGAATTGTTCGATCTTTCAGCAACAAAAGTTTGCTAGATGGACGTCAACGCCGCGCGCACCTTCCTCGAAATCGTCAAGACCGGCAGCTTCGTCAGTGCCGCCGCCAACCTCAATCTCACCCAGACGGCGGTCAGTGCGCGCATCCGGGTACTTGAGGAGCAACTCGACCAACCGCTGTTCGTGCGCAATAAATCCGGCGCCAAGCTCACCACCGCCGGGGAGCAATTCCTGCGCTTTGCCGCCAGCATGGTCCAGGTGTGGGAACGCGCGCGCAAAGCCGTCGCCCTGCCGCCGGGGCGTGAGATGGTGGTAACCGTTGGCGCCGAACTCAGCCTGTGGGATCCGTTGCTGCGCGATTGGCTGTTCTGGGTGCGCCAGGCCTGCCCGGAATTTGCGGTAAGCGCGCAGATCGATGATGCCGATCGCTTGGTGGATCGCGTGCAAGCAGGCTTGCTGGACGTGGCGATCGTCTACGCCGCGCCGCAACGCCCCGGTGTGATTGCCGAGCTATTGTTCGAAGAAAAACTCGTGATGGTCAGCACCACGGCCGACCACGGCCGCGCGCTGCAAGCGGAAGACCACGTGCGCATCGATTGGGGTGATGCGTTCGCCGCCAGTTACCAGGCGGCATTTCCGGATCAGCCCAATCCGGTCGTGTCGATCAGCTACGGGCCACTGGCGCTCGATTACATTCTCGCGATGGGCGGCAGCGGTTATTTCCGCAAAGGCTTCGTGCGTCGTTACTTGCAGGATGGACGCCTCGCGCTGGTGCCGGACAGCCCCGAGTTTTCCTACTCCGCGTACGCGGTGCATTCGGCGAAGGCGGATAAGGGTGTGATGGAACGCATCCGCGCAGGTTTGCGCGAAGCCGCCGCACGCGCTGCTGCATAAACGCAGGCTGGGATGAAACCCCAGCATCGCCATGCCCATCCATGCTGGGATCTCATCCCAGCCTGCGGACTACGAGCTAATGCCGCGCCGTGCGCGCTGAAACGGAATGCGTACCGTGCTTGGCCAGCTCCGCCAGTTGCGCCACATTCCCCGGCCTTCCAAGCCAATGGCCCTGCATTTCATGGCAGCCCAACGCTGCCAGTTGCGACGCCTGCTGCATGGTTTCCACGCCTTCGGCCACCACGCGCTTGCCAAGGCTGATCGCCAACGCGATGATCGCGTGGATCACCGACGCATCCTCCGGATCCTCCGTCATATGCATGACGAAGCTGCGGTCGATCTTCAACGTATCGATGGCGAAGCGGCGCAAATAAGCCAGGCTGGAAAAGCCGGTGCCGAAGTCGTCGATGGAAAGCTTCACGCCAAGCGCGCTGAGCCCGGCGATGCGCTGCTGGATCGACTCGCTCGGCTCCATCAGCATGCTTTCGGTCAATTCCAGTTCGAGCAGATGCGGCGGCAGACCGGTCTCGCGCAGCGATTCCATGATGAAGCTGAGAAAGTTGTCGCGCGAAAACTGCACTTGCGAAATGTTGACGCTCACGCTGACGCCCTGCAACGACCCGTGTTGCCACGCCTTGCATGCGCGGCAGGCTTCTTTCAGCACCCAGTTGCCCATGGAGAGGATCAAGCCGCTGGCTTCGGCGATCGGAATGAATTCATCCGGCAGGCAGACCTCGCCATCCGGACGGCGCCAACGCATCAGCGCTTCGCTCGAAATGATCTTGCGCGTACCGGTGTCGACGCGCGGCTGAAATTCCAGGAACAGCTCCGAGCGCATGATGGCGAAGCGCAGCGCGTTTTCCAGGTCGAACTCCTTCTGCGCGCTGGCCTCCATTGCCGCGGCATAGAAGTGGTAGTCGTTGCGGCCGTGGCGCTTGGCGGCATACATGGCGATATCGGCATGGCGAATCAGCACGTCGGCATCGTCGCCATCATCCGGAAACATGCTGACGCCGATGCTCGCCGACAGCTGCAATTCCCGGCGCCCGACCCGGATCGGTTTGCTGAGTATTTCCAACGCTCTGGTAGCAGCGATAGCCGCATCCGTCTTGCCGGACAACTCCGGCAGCAGTACGACGAATTCATCGCCGCCGAGGCGGGCGACGGTATCGGCGCTTTTCACCACGGACAGCAAGCGATCTGCCACTTGCTGCAGCAATTCATCACCCGGTCCGTGACCCAGCGTGTCATTGATCTGCTTGAAGCGATCCAGATCGATGAACAGTACCGCCAGATGATGCGCTGTCTGCTTGGCCCTGGCCAAGGCGATATCCAAACGTTCAAGCAGCAGCGAGCGATTGGGCAGCCCGGTGAGTGCATCGAAGTGCGCAAGATGCGCCATGCGCTCGGACAGTTCCAGCACTGCGCTGACGTCGCGCAAGACCAGCACGGCGCCCTTCACTGCGCCCGCATCCGAGCGGATCGGCGTGGCCGAACACTCGATGGCGTGGCGCGTTTCATCTTTCAATTCAAGCGCGCACAGGAAGGGGCCTTCGGGCATGCCGGTCTGCAACGCCGTGGAAGCCGGATGCGCTTGCGTCAAACGCTCGCCTTCGCGCCACAGCGGCAGTTGCTGCTCCAGGGTCGCCTCGTTGGGCGCGATGGATCGAGCGAGCAACGCCCTGCCCGCGGGATTGGCGAACTCGAGCCTGCCGTCGCGATCCAGCGTAAAAACCGCATCGCCGATCACCTGCAAGGTCACGTCCGTCATCAGGCGTTCCTGGCGCAAGGCATCTTCAGCTGCGACACGTGCGGTCACGTCGCGCAGGGTAAGCACCACGCGATCGGGTTCTTCGTCGATAAGGCCGCCGGTGACTTCCACGTTGCGAAACGATCCATCCGCGTGCCGCATGCGCAGCAGCGCCGTGGCCGGCGGCACGCCCTGCAGCAATTGCATCCAAAGCTCGCGCGCAACGGCCTGGCTGCTTTCCTCGATCAGGCTCTCCAGCGAGCTTTCCACCATCTTGCCGGCCGGATAGCCAAGCATGTCCTGGATCGCCGGCGATACGTATTTGCAGTAGCCATCTGCACCCAGCAGCAACACGATGTCGTGCGAATGCTCCGCCAGCATGCGATAGCGCGCCTCGCTGCCGCGCAAGGTGCGGCCGAGCCGGCGACGCTGTTCCAACGAAGCGGTCAACGGCAGCACGACCGACATGCAGGAGAGCACGCACAACTGCAACAGCATCGCGCTCCACGCGGGGAACGGTGCCTGATGATGGATCGGGCCGTATCCTGCCGAGGTCGCGACCGCGCCGACCGCAGCCACGGCGATGATTCCCCCGATTACCCAGCGACGGTTTCCCGTCAACGCCAACAGCACGAGCGGCGGAAAAACAATGAACAAAATCGGCAGCGTGGGCTGGCAGAAAGCAAGCACCGAAGCGCCGATCAATCCCAGCAAGGCCTGCGCGCAACGACGCGTGCGGCGGCGGGACAACGCCGGCTCGCGGTGCCAACGCAACACTTCCATGGTAAGCGGAACGGCAAGCGCCGTTCCCAGTGCGTGAGAAACAAAGCGCAGGCTGCCGATTTCCCAGTAACGGGAGTGCCCGGTCAGGACCAGCCAGGGCATGATCGCAAGCGTGGACACCAGGGGCGCCACCAGCAGCGCCCAGATAATGAAACGCTTGGTGCCGTAAGGCGTTTCCAGATACGTCGCGCGGTCTTTTCTCGACAACGCCGATAGCGCAATGCCCATTTCCAGCGCATTGCCCAACGCCCCCACGAGGCTCTCGCCAAACGACAGGCCCATCGCCATGTTGGTGCAGCAGATGGTGCAACAGGCGCCCGTTACCAGTGCAACCGCACCACGGCGCCCACGGTGCATCAGCACCGCCAGGCAGATGCCGTTGGACAACCACAAGGCCGGCAACGACCTGCCGCCTTCGATCCGGTACAGCCACACCGACATCAGCGTCGCCGCAACGACGGCTGCCAGCGGCGGTAGCAAGCTCCGGATCTGGCGCTTGATGGTGTTCATGGCTCGGCTCTGGATCCCCTGCATACGTCTTTCGCCGAATCACCGGTTTCCAAACAGCGACACGCTGGCGTCAGAAACCCACGGCGAACAGCAAAGCAAAAAAAAGCCCCGTCATGGCGGGGCGTCCGTTCCTCCAAATCCGGCCGTTTACAGGCGGCCGGATACGTTTAGTCCTCGGCAAGCTCGCGCTATGCGCATGGCTTGCTCGATTGATGTATAGCAATCCGCGTGCCAAGCGCTGCAGGGGCCATCTGGGGCACTTGGCGTTTTTACCTAGGCGGCAAAGGTGCCGTGGTTGGTACATGTGTGCCCAGCGGGGTTGTTGTTACCCGGGATTTGCCGGTGCCGTAGGTTGGGGTGCGAACCCCAACATCGTGATGCGTGGGAGATGGCGATGTAGGGGTTCGCACCCCAACCTACACGGCGCGCTTGACCGGCAGCGTCACGATGAACGTGCTGCCCTGCCCGGCGCGGCTCTGCACCTCGATACGCCCCCGATGGTGCTCCACGATCCCGTGCGAGATCGACAATCCCAGCCCCGTTCCCTGCCCGATCGGCTTGGTAGTAAAGAACGGATCGAAGATCCGCCCCATCACATGATCAGGTATGCCGTTGCCGGTATCGGCAATGGCAATCGATACGCTGTCGCCATGGCATGCAGTGCGGATGGTGATGGTGCCGTGCTCGCGGATGGCATGCGCGGCATTCACCAGCAGGTTCATGAATACCTGGTTCAACTGCGCCGCATTGCATTCGACCAGCGGCAGTTCGCCGTATTCCCGCACCACCTCGGCTTTGTATTTGATCTCGTTGTGCACCACGTTCAAGGTGCTTTCCAGGCCGGCGTGCAAATCGGCAAAGGCACGCTCGTCGCCGCTGGGACGGGAGAAATCGCGCAGGTCGCGTACGATCTGCCGCACCCGCATGGCGCCTTCGAGCGATTCTTCGATCAGCATCATGATGTCGTTGCGCACGTAATCGAGGTCCAGGTCCCCCGTCATTCGCGCGACCGGCGCCAGCATGCTGGCAGCGGGTGCGCCGGTCACCGCTTCTTGCGCGACGATCACCTCCAGCAATTGCCTGACCCAGCTTTTCAGGGTGTTGAGGTTGGCATGCACGAAGCTGATGGGATTGTTGATCTCATGCGCCACGCCCGCGGCCAACTGGCCGATCGATGCGAGCTTTTCGGTCTGCAGCAGTTGCAGGTGCGTCTCTTCCAATTCATGAATCAGCCGGCGCTGTTCGTCCTTTTCGATTTCGAGGCGCTGCTGCACGGCTTTGCGCTGCTCGATCTCCTCTTCCATCATCGCGCGCGCCTGCTCGAGTGCAAGCACGGTGCGCTCGTACTGGCGCAGCACGCCTTCCAGCTCGCCGGTGCGACGCTTTACCTGCGCTTCGAGCGCGTTGTTTCTTCCCCGCAGGAAGGCAGTACGAGGATCAAAGCGCCATATCGCGAGCGCGACAACGAGAACAGCGATGGCAAACAGCGCGATAGGATAAGTGGCATTCATGACGCTGCCCGGGTCGCGCGCATAACCAGCTACGCAGGTTCGGCCTGCATGGCAGGCTCGGCGTCGGCTGTCGCGACAAGAATGGTGAACGGCGCGCCTTCTTGCGCTTCGTAACGTCGCACGACCGAGGCCTGATATTCGGAAACGACGCTGCCCTTCGTCATCAGCAGCACGCCGCGGCTGGTACGGAGATCATCGGCAAGGCGCATGCCGGCCACCAGATCGCCGCTGGCAACCTGGCGGTAAGGCGTGGAGCCGCCGAGCATGGAGGGATCGCTCAGCAGCAGCAGGAATTGCTCCACCACTTGCGGGTCGTAGCGCAAGCCTGCCTGCATCTTGATCAATTCGGCCGCCTGCTCCGGCAACAAGCGCTCGCGCACGATCGCGCCGCTTTGCAAGCCTTCGTAGTCCCGTGCGACGGCCAGGATGCGCGAGCCCAGAGGAATATTCCCTTCGGCCAGCCCATCCGGCGTGCCGCGACCATTGAAGCGTTCGTATTGATGCCGAACGATGTGCGCTACCTGGGTGAGCTGTGCCACTGGTGTCAACAGCATTTGCGCGCGCAGCGGATGGCGGTAATAGGTATGTGCTTCCGCCGGCGTCATGCGATCGATGGATTTATGCAGGATGTCATCCGGCAACGACAGCTTGCCGATGCCATGCAACAGTCCTGCGAAATAGAGATCCTGCGCATCAAGCCCATCCAGGCCGAGCGCAAGCGCAAGGTGCCTGGCCAAGTGCCCCACGCGATGCGCTTCGCCACCCATCGCGCCACAGCGCAGTTCGATCATGCTGGCGCCGACCTGCACCATGGTCATGAAATTACGGCGCAGATCGCGTTGGGCATCTTCCAGGAACATCACGGTTTGCCGGATTTCCTCGGTCCTGGATGTCACCTTCGCTTCCAGCGCGGTATTGAACGCGGCAAGCTCCTCGTTCTGGTGCTGCGTCAACGCCAATAGCCTGGCAGCTTCCTTGTGCAAACGCAGCTGCTCGAGCGCCTGCTTGATGGTGAGCAGCAAGTCGTGCTCATCCCAGGGTTTGTTCAAGTAGCGGTAGATACCGCCTTCATTGACAGCTTGCACCACCGCTTCGATTTCCGAATAGCCGGTGAGCAGAATGCGCATGATGTCCGGATAAAGCGCCTGCGCGCGCGACAACAGCTCGGCACCCGACATGCCCGGCATGCGCATGTCCGAGATGATCAGATCCACCTCTTGCGTGGCAAGCACATCCAACGCGGCCGCGCCGCTCCCGGCGGTCAGCACGTGGTAGGGCAACGCATGCAACAGGCGCCGCAGCGCGGAAAGCACACTCGGCTCGTCATCGACGATAAGAATCGCCGGCTTTTGGGGTGTCCCTTCGCTCCCGTTGGAAACGGGTCCCGAAGCGCATGTCCCCACCATGGGAGAGGGTGTCGTACCGTCAGGCGTGTCCATGAAAAGTGCCTCATGCAGGATTCGATGAGGTTATCGACGGACGACGGACAATCCTTTAATGACGGCGTTTCTTCACGTTTCCATCACAGTGCAACGCAGGTGAGCGGAACGCGACATTCCGGATGCTTGCGGACAACGTTGGGGTTCGGCTGCGCCTCACCCCAACCTACGTCGGTGCAAGCGTTACGGCGCCTTGCCCGCCTGCAACTGCTGCACGATCGCCAGCGACTTCTTGACGTGATCTTGCGGATGCAGATGATCCGCCTCGGAAGAAAGCGTGGCGATGATCTTGCCATCGCGATTGATGACGAAGGTGGTGCGCTCGATAAAGCCGTGATTGATGGCGATGCCGCGCACGTCGGTTACGCCGGCCTGTGCGGCTTCGGTTTTCAACTCATAGGAAGCGGCGATCTTGCCGGTGGAGTCCGACGCAACCGGGAACTTGCCGGCGCAGTATTTCGGATCGGACGAGAAGGTGTTGAGGCGATCGATGCTGTCGGCCGATACGCCGATGATGGTGGCGCCGGCGGCATCGAACTTGGCCTTGTCGGTGGCGAAGGTGTGCGCTTCGATATCGCAACCGCCGGTATAGGCCGATGGGTAGAAATACACCACGACCGGACCTTTCTTCAGCGCATCCTTGAGCGAGAAGCTGAAATCCTTGCCGGCCAGGCTGGCTTCGGCGGTGAAGTCAGGCGCTGCGGCGCCGGGGGCCAGTGCGGCGGAAGCCGGAATGGCGAACAGCATGGTGATCATCGCGCTGGCGGCGATGGATGGTGCGAGATGCTTTTTCATTCCGGCCTTCCTCTTTGGATATCGACATGTGGGGGTGTGGAGCACGGCACGGCGCATCCTACTCCACCGCTGGTTGGTCGGGGTGCAAGGCCCCAACATGGCTACTTCGATGCATCCATGGTGGGAGTTACACCCAGGCCGATGGCACTGACTTAAGCGCGCATCTTGAATCTGGCAGGGATGCGTTCCCTCCCCTGCATGCTGGGGAGGGTTAGGGTCAATGCTCCGAACTTAAGGATTATCAACCGCTGGAAACTCTTGTTCGTCATTCCAGCGAAAGCTGGAATCCAGTGCCTTTCAGCCCAAAGTCGCTGGATTCCTCGCTCCTCAAAGCCGAGCACATCCATGTGCTCTCCCCGCGTACCAGCTTTCGCTGGAATGACGGGTTTGGGTTCTGTAGCGACTGGAAGAACCTTAAGTTCGGAGTATTGGGATTAGGGTGGGGTGAGAGCGCAGCGAGCGGCGCGAAGCAGACATCGCGACGAGATAGATGTCATCGCGTGCTTCTTATCGGCAAGATCCACGACAACATTTGTCTACTCGCTAAAGCCCAGGCAACCCCACCCCAACCCTCCCCTGCTACCGCAGGGGAGGGAGCCTGAAGAGTTTCTCGGCACTCAGGTCATGCATGCGCATGCGCGGGCGTGCTCACCGTCGTATGGAAATCCGCGCCGACGGCAACGCATTGATCCGCCACCGCCGCCACGCTGCTGCGATGCGATACCACCAGCATGATCGTGCGCGGCAGGCGTCGCTTCAGCGCCGACAGCACGGCGATTTCCGATGCGGCATCGAGCGCGCTGGTGGCCTCATCCAGCAAGGCCAGAAAAGGCTGCCGCAGAATGACCTGCGCCAGCAGCAGACGCTGCAATTCACCGCCGGACAGCCGGCTCGATGAGCTGCTCAGCGCGGTATCCAGGCCGTGTTCCGATCCGGCCAATCGCTTGTCGAGGCCGACGTCGACCAGCACACGGCGCAGCATGTCCTCGGTGGCGTCCGGCGCTGCCCATTGCAGGCATTCGCGCACCGTTCGCTGCCACGGCCGTACGCTCTGGCTGACGTAGGCGCTGTTGCGCACCAGCTCGCGGTAGTCATCAAAAGCGAGCGCACGTTGGCCGGCACGCGCAACAAAAGCACCCGGCCGCATCATGCCGGCCAGCACGTCGACCAGGCTGGTCTTGCCGATGCCGGAATCGCCGGAAAGCAACGTAAGCGTGCCGGGGCGCAATGACATATCGCGCACCTCCAGCGCTGCCAGCGGCGGTGCCAGTTGCACGCGTTCGATATGCAAGGTGCGGGCAATCTGCGCACCGTGCAGCGGCACGTGGGCCGTACGGGCGGGTGGCAATTGCATGTAACGCTGCCACAGCTCGAACGCCGGCACGGCCGAATGCAGCTGCTGCAGGCTTTGCCGCGTGGATACCAGATAAGGCAGCAAACGGCCGAGCAACAGGCATACCGCGATCAACGACGCCTGGTCGACGCCATGCAGGCGATAAGCCAGCACAAAAATGAGGGCAACACCGGCTGCCGCAAGCAGTTCCAACATCAATCGCCCGGATGCAATCAGGTCGAGCTGGTGCCGATAGCCTTGGCCAAGCCTGCCGGAAATATCGCTGTGGCTGGCTTTTTCCGCGTCCTCGCGCTCGAACGAACGCACGTGGCGCAGGCGCCGCGGAAAATCTTCGCTGAGCCAGAACAGGCGCGTGAGATCAGCGATGTATTGGCGGCTGACCGCGACTTGCTTGCGGCTGCTGATGCGCGATGTCGCCAGCGCAAGCACGGCTAGCAAGGGCGCGGCCAACGCCAGCGGCGGCGACACCCAGAACGCCAGCGCCAGGCTGACGAGCGCGGTAATGCCTGCCACCAGCAACTGCAGCAAGGCATTGAAACCCTGCGTGATGATTTCGACGTTGTAGGTGAGCACGTTGGCGATTTCCGCCGACGTCGCATCCGCCAGCGATGGCAAGGAGGCATCGATCAGGCGCGCATGCACCGCGCGGCGCAGATGCATGCCGTAGCGGCTGGCCAGGCGTGCAGCAAGGCGCGCTGCTTGCCAGCGCAGCACGGCGAAGCATGCGGTGATGGCGGCGAACAGGAGCGCATGCGTTTCGATGCTGCCGTGGATGTCGATGGTGTGGCCGCCAAGGATCAGCGGGTGGCCGGGTTGGACCAGGGGCACCAGCAGGACGGCGGCGGCGCTGCCGGCGAGGGCGCAGGCGAGGGAGAGGAGTACGTAGAGGATGATCTGCGCTACGTCTGTGTTTTTGAGCGTGCCTAAAAGTGCTCGCAATGACGCATGGTTGTGGCGCGTCTGTTTGTCCACGTCACTCACCGGCTTTTTCTCGCACTGGCAGAAGCGCCTGGAACTTGCGTCAAGCTATTCCCCTGCCGTATGTCATTCCGGCGAAGGCCGGAATCCAGTGCAACGATGGTGTGCGCAGCACTCGATATAAAAAAGTAAGGCGTGCTGCGCACTATGTATTTGAACTGGATTCCGGCCTTCGCCGGAATGACGGTGCGCGCTGAACCGGCATCGAGGCCGGCATTCAGCACGTCGATCATGCGGCGGCTCAAGCACTCCACGACTAGCCCCCCTTCCGATCAAGCAAATCGGAGATCGCCTCAACCGACGCACCCGGATGCATCCCGCGCCGCAACTCATGCACACCCATCTCCACCAGCTTGTGCCGGAAGGACAGCCAACCCGGCTGCCCTGCCGCATACGCCTGGTCCGCGTCCAATCGCTCGGCAATCGCGTGTTTGGAAATCGGCTGCAACAAGGCGGCAGGATCATTCGCCGTCTCAGACGATACAAACACCGCGCCCATCAATGTCAGCGGTGACGTGGCCACTCGTCCACGTGCCAGCCGCACATCCGCTTCGTATTTCTCCACCCCGCTGCGCCGCCGGATGATCGGTGAATCCCTGATCCAGCGCCGCGCGCCTTCATCGTCGATCAAGCGCAACGCATCGCTTTTCACGTGCACATAGTTGGTTACCGCCGTCGCCAGCATGCTTTCCGGCTGCACGAACACGGCGTCCTCAGCAAGAAACTCCAAACCGTGCAGCAAGCCATGCAACGCCAACGTCGTCTTGCCAGCGCCGCTGTCGCCCAGCAACAGCACGCCGCGCCCGTCCCTGCCCACACACGCGCCATGCAAGGGCACCAGCCCGAGGCAACGCGCGGCCAGCACGTACACGGCAAACTCGATCAGCTCGTAACGCAGATGATACGGAAACGCGAGCATGTCTTCGGAGGCCACCACCAATGCCTGTCGCTGCCTTGGCGAAATCGCCACGTAGTTCACGGCGTTGATCACGCCAAACAGGATCTCCATGCCTGATTGCATCTGCACCGGTGGCGGCTCGTGCGCATCCGCTAAAGATCGCCCCGGCACCAGCCGCAATTCGATACGCAGTTCGGGCGTCACCCGTGGCAGGCGGTGCGGCGGCACATCGCCATACGCGGCCTCGACCAGGTCCAGCAACGGCTGGCTGTTGCTTTCGAAATGGAAGCGACCGCCCAGCAGTTGCTTGTGCACCGAGAGCGGCTGCGGCAAGCGCTCGCTGAATGGATCAGCACAAAGCGCGCAGGCGGCGGACTGGGGAGATAAGGCCATGCTGATCGAACGCATCCGTGGCAGCCGATGGGGACCGCCGTGAGTGCGCTCACAACTGGCAAAGGTTGCGGCAACCGAATACCTGCCATGGCGCACTCACTGGCACGCAGCACTGCACCCGCCGCGTTTCCCCAGGACCATGAGGCGCTAAATAACATGCTGAAAATTCAGGTCGGCCACTCCTATTTCCTGCGGTACGACCGGAAACAATGGGAGCGCGGCAAACCCTATCCCCCGCTGGCGACGATCCAGATTGCCGCCTGGCTTAGGCAGATGGGACACCAGGTCAGCCTGTTCGATGCCATGCTGGCCGAAGGCGTCGAAGACTACGCCGCCTCCTTGCACGCTGCGCAACCGGACGTGGTGGTCTTCTACGAAGACAACTTCAACTACCTCACCAAGATGTGCCTGAGCGTGATGCGCGACGCCGCCTGCCGCATGATCGGCGAAGCACGTGCGCGCGGCGTGCGCGTGATCGTGGCCGGCTCCGACGCCTCCGATCAGCCGGAAGCGTTCCTTGCCGCCGGCGCGCATGCCGTGCTGATCGGCGAAGGCATCGCCGCCTTGAACGAACTCATCAGCCGCCTGGCGCGCGATCCCGAGATCGACAACGCAAGCTGGACCGCCAACATCACCGGCGTCGCCACCGTGGTCAGCGAAAAGACACACGTGACGCGCATCGGCGTGGTGCCGCCCGATCCGCGGCTCACGCTGCGGCCCGCGTGGGATCTGCTCGACATCAGCCGCTATCGCACCATGTGGCGCGAGCGGCACGGTTACTTCAGCCTCAACATGGCCGCGTCGCGCGGTTGCCCGTTCCGCTGCACCTGGTGCGCCAAGCCGATCTGGGGCAACCACTACAAGCAGCGCAGCGCGCAGGACATGGCTGCCGAAATGACGTACCTGAAGCAGACCTTCCAGCCGGATCACATCTGGATGGCCGACGACATCTTCGGCTTCCACATCGATTGGGTCACCGAGTTCGCCGAGCATCTGCGCGCAGCCGACGGCTCGGTGCCGTTCACCATTCAAACCCGCGCCGACCTGATCAGCGAACGCATGGCCGATGCACTGGCGCAGGCCGGTTGCGCCGAAGCATGGATCGGCGCGGAAAGCGGCAGCCAGCGCGTATTGGATGCCATGAACAAAGGCACGCGAGTGCCGGAATTGATTGCCGCACGCGAACGGTTGGGAACCCGCGGCGTTCGCGTGGGCTTTTTTATCCAGCTGGGCTACCTCGGCGAGCAGTTGGACGATCTGCTCGCCACGCGCGAACTGGTGGCGCAGGCCGCGCCGGACGACATCGGTGTCAGCGTTTCCTACCCCCTGCCCGGTACCAAATTCTATGAGCAAGTAAAGGCGCAGCTGGGCAAGAAAACCCATTGGGACGACAGCGGCGATCTTGCCATGATGTTCCGCGGCGCCTACGACTCGGAGTTCTATCGCCGTTTCCGCGATCTGCTGCACGCACAAGTCACACTGCGGCAATCGCGCGATGCGCACGACGCCCAGGCATGCGCCGCGCTGGATGCGCAATGGGATGCCTTGCTTGCGAACGAATACGCGCATCGCACCGAACACGCCACCTCACCCATCGTGACGATCCGCCATGCTGCCGCCGCTCAAAACTGTTAAAGAAGGCCTGCGCCGCACCACGGAAACGCTGGCGACGGAATTGGCGCATCCCGGCAATACCATGCCGGCGTGGAACGAACTGGATTGGCGCCTCGCTTCCGCGGCTGCCGCGGCGCACGGCATCTCGCCGTTGCTTTACCGCTGCTCGCCATGGCAAAACCTGGCATGGCGGCGATTTCTGGAAACGCAGCATGAGCACGTCGAGCAGCGCCATCAGCGCATCGCCGCCTTGCTCAAGCGCATCGACGCCGAAGCGCGCTCCGCCGGCGTGGCGATGGTCGCCTTGAAAGGCTCGGCCTTGCATGCCATCGGCTTGTACGCGCCGGGCGAACGCCCGATGGCCGATATCGATCTGCTGGTGCGCGCCGAAGATATGGAACAAGCCAGCAAGCTGCTGCAATCGCTGGGCTACGTCGCGTCCTTTACGCAGTGGAAACATCGCACATTCAAGCCTGCGACCGGCGAACCGGTGATGGGCCTGGGCGAGCATCGCGACACGCCGATCAACATCGAATTGCACACGCGCATCCAGGAACGCTTGCCGATACGCACGGTGGACATCACGCACTGGATTTTTCCGCGCCGTGCATTGCCAGGGTTGAATCCCTACCCTTCCAACGGCGCCCTGATGGCGCACCTGCTGCTGCACGCCGCCGGCAATATCTGCGGCCGCAGCCTGCGCCTGGTGCATCTGAACGACATCTCGTTGCTGGCCACGCGCATGCGCGTCAGCGATTGGGAACTGCTGTGGGACCGGCACGAACCCGCCTGGTGGGCGGTGCCGCCACTGCACCTGGTAGCGCGCTATTACGCCAATGCAGTACCGCGCAGCGTACTGGCGCAACTGGAGCCGGCATGCACGGCGTTGCTGCGCCGGTTGTCACGCCGCCAGACGCTTACGCAGGTGTCCTGCTCGGCACTGTGGCTGAGCCCGTTGCCAGGCATCGAATGGTCGCGCTCGTTGGGCGAGGCTGGGCGTTGCGTGTTGAATCGCTTGCGGCCGACTGAGGAAGCGCGCCAGGAACGGGCGGACATGGTACGCACGCAGGTCTGGTTGCGCGGGCAGGATTGGGTGCGGCAGAAGCATGCGCGGCGCTTGCTGACGTGGCTGACGCGGCCGGTGCCGCGGATGGATACGTTGTATGTGGTGCGTGCGGCGCTGGATGAGTTTGTTTCGGCGACGTAGGTTCCCTCCCCTGCTTGAAGGGGAGGGTATAGACCGAAGCGAGTTTTGATCGCGCAGGCTGGGATGAAATCCCAGCGCTTTTCACATGGCGATGCTGGGGTTTCATCCCAGCCTACGCTGCCAGCTACAGGCTCATTCGCACGCCTGCTGCTACATGCCATCCGCCGGCAATGGCACCGTTTCTGGATGTATCGCCGGCTTCGGCAAACGCGCTCCATGTGCGGCCCAATCCCACGTGCACGCCCGCCACGGCTTCGCCCGCCGTGCCCGAATGCGTCGGCAGGTCTACCGGGACGGATCCGCCATCGAGCGATGCGGTAACGTTGGCCTGGCCGCCCACCGTGTGGATGACCGACACGCGCGTATACACATCACCCGTCACGCCCGGCGACAGCACGAACGTCTTGCCCACGAGCACGCCGGCACGGGTGAGAAAGCTGTGATTCTGCTTGACGTCGAAACGAACCTGGTCGCTCGCGGTGTAATGATGTCCGCTGATCGAGCCATACGCCGCCTGCCATTGCGGTTCGATATAACCGCCACGCGCTCCTTCAAAACGCCGCCCGACGCGAACCGACGCACTGGCCGCAGACGTGTGATAGCGACCGGCCGACGTACCGAAGGCATCCATCGACGAATAGCTGTTACGCAATTGCCCAACGCGAGCCATCACATCGGCAAACACGCCGCTATTCGACACCCAGGTGCCGTAAGCGCCAAGAGAGTCGGCGCGCAAATCGGCCCTGCCGTCCTGCAGGCTGGCATGTGATTGCGTGTGCGTATAAACCAGGCCGGCGACATTGCGACCGCCATCGAAATCCGTGCGCTGTTCCGCGCCGAACGATGCGCTGGTTTCGCTCTGGCGATACGTGCGTCCATCAACGCTATTGCCGACGAAGTCGCCGCCGTCCACATCGGTCCACACGCCGGAGGTCATCGATGCATCGTCCGCGCGCAGCGCTTCGCTGTGGCGCGACACGGATTGTTCTTCGATTTGCCAGATATTGGCCAACGCAAGCGTGGCATCGCCGGCGGCGAGCACACCCGTCGAAGGCGTGATGATGGTCGCGCTGCCCGTCGTTGCGGTCGTACTGCCCGCAGTCGCCACGCCGGAGCCGGTGCCTTCCTCGTTTGTCGTGCCTGTACCGGAAGAACTCGTGCTGGCCGTACCTGTCGTCGCCGTCGTTCCTGTGCTGGACGTGCTCGACGTACCCGCACTGCTGCTCGTGCCACCGGATACGGTGCTGGAGCCACCGCTGGAAGACGATGACGTGCTTCCGCCCGACGTGCCGCTCGATCCATTGCCCAGGATGTCGATGCCGGTAAGCACTATCTGCTTGCCATCCGAACTCAGGCGCACGTCCGGCACATACGAGAAACGCACCAGTGCATTTTCATACGTGGTGCTCCACTGGCTGGTCAGCCCTTTTACGCCGAGGAAGCTCGCCGTGCCATTGGCGGCCGCGCTTGCATCGACAATCACGATCGGGCTGGAGGCCGCGATCGTGGTGCCGTTCTGCAACATCGTCGCATTTATCCACGAGGTGCTGCTGAGCACCGGGTCGTAGGCAATGCGCACCGCCTGTGTGCCCTGCGCCGAAAACGAACGGATGCCGCTGCCGAACACCACTTCATCCGCCTGGCCGTTGCGGATATCGCTCAACAGCGTAAACACCGCGCCATCGGCGAGACTGACGCTGGCGCCACTGCCGTTGACCTGCAACGTACGCAAACTGTAAGACGGCACGCTGCTGGGCGAGAACGTGCCCCAGCTGGCAGCCATGTCGATCACGCCACCGGAACCGACGTTGAGCGTGCCCGTGCCGAAATTCGTGCTGAGCGTACCGGTTCCGGTGACGATCCAGCTGCCGCCGTTGCTCAGCGATACGTTGGCCTGGCCGACCGTTCCATCCGTATCCGCCAACACCAGACCATCCAGCCAAGAACTCGACGTGTCGAGGTTGAGGTTGAGAACACCGGCAAAGCCACTCTTCGAATTGGTAAGGATGTCGCCCTGGATGGTGACGTTGTTGCTGGTCCCTTGGTTGACATTCGTCGTCGCCACCGATGAACCGGCCGAGCGCGTGACCACACCATAGTTGCTGGCCGCTTTCGAACCCGCAGCCACCGCAGTGGAAAGGCCGCCGGTGAAATTCGCCGTGCCGTAGTTGACGACGCCATACGTGGCGCCCGCGACTTCGGAGACCGTGATGGCGACATTGCTGGCCACGTTTAGCGATAGCGAGTTGGCGATACCGAACGCCGAATGGCTACCCTGCGTGCCAGTCGCCTGGATCTGCGTTTTACTGCCGGCCTTTGTCAACGACATGTTGCCGGTGTTGTTGATGCCGTAGACATCCGAGTCGCCCTCGAAGGTGCCGTTGGTGGCCGTGATGTCGAGGTTGCCGCCAAACACCATGTAGCCGTTGCCGCCATTGCCGCCGTTGTTGTAGACGCCGGTCGTGGCACCGAACGGACTGCTGCCCCCTTGTGCCGAGATGGTGGCATCGCCGTTGAACGTCGTCTTGGACAACCGATGGCCGGCATTGACGCCAAACGCGCTGCGGTTGCCGATGGCGGTGACGGTGGCGGGGCCGCCGACGTAGATGTAGCCGTTGTTGCGAATGCCCATCACGGTGGAACCATGGGCGATGGCATACAGCTTCAGATAGCCGTCTATTTCGGTGTGCGCCGATACGCTGCCATTCCAGATGCCATTGACGTTATCCGAGGGATACACACCATTCGCCGTCAGATCGACGTTGCCGGTCACCTTCAGTACGCCGCGGCCTTCGCCCTCGATGGCGTAATCCGTGCTGTTGCTGTCGGATTCCGCGGTGAGGTTGCCGTTGATCGTGATGCTGCTGCCGTTGCCGGTAAGGTAGATGACATGGCCATAGCCCGGCGTCGACGCTTTCAGCGTGGTGTCGCCGTTGATGGTGATGCTGCCGTAGTTGTCGGCCCACAACGCAAGCGCATTGCCGTAGATGGTGCCGCCGATGCGCTGGGTCCAGGAATTGTTGTCGACGGCCGTAACGCTGACCGGACCATTGATGGTGACCGACTTGGAAGCACCCTGCGGACTGGATGCGTACACGCCGACCGCTGCGCCACCGGTCGTGCCGGTACTCGGCACGTCGCGGGTAGCCAGGATGGACAGATTGCCCGCCGTGGCGTTGAGGATCACCGACGAAGAGGATGATTCGATATCAACGCCATACACGTTGGTGTTGGCTGATTCCACCTTGACGGAGTCCCCGTTCGCAAAGGCGTACACCAGATTGCCGTTGGCATCGGTGGATGTGTTGTATGACGTATCCGCCGACGTACCCGTCAAGGTCGCCGTATAGGTCGTCGCCGGCGCGGCCTTTGCCTTCGCCGCCGTCAATGCAGCAAACGTCGCCATCATCGAAATCGGAATCGCCCGGCGCCGTTGGCGCATGCGCAGCCGTTCCATCGCTTGCGCATAGTTCACCTCGACCGAGGCCTGCCAGGCTTCCGGAAGCTGCGCGAACAGATACGGCTGTCGCCGGTAAAAGCGCCAGGCCTCGATGCTCGACGCGTCGATTTTTTTATTCACCTTATTGTCCCCTGTTGAAGCACAACCAGCTTCGCACGCGTAAGTACCACATGGCGCGTCGTTCGTTGACGCCAAATAGCGCGGGTGTGAAGGCAATCACGCAGAAAGTTCGGCGTATGCAGCGCAGTTGTCAGCAAAATCATCAGGCGACACGTGATGACATGTAGGTCGAGGTGCGAACCCAACATCGCCATGCATGCGGGCATCACCATGTTGGGGTTCGCACCCCAACCTACGCTAGCGGGCCGGGGGAATGATGGGCTCGCGGCGATGACCGCAGCTGTCAGCAATATCATCAAGCGACGCGCGATGACATGTAGGTTGGGGTGCGAACCCCAACATCGCCATGCAAGCGGGCATCACCATGTTGGGGTTCGCACCCCAACCTACGCTAGCGGGCCGGGTGAATGATGGGCTCGTGGCGATGACACACTTGCCGGTACAGCGCTTCAAACATGCGCGCCGAGCAATCGGCATCTTCCAGCAATGCACGACGCTGCGCTTCCATCGCCATGCGTAACCGCAACGGTTCGTTGTCCAGCACACAGCGTATCGCTTCGGCCAGTTCTTCCCAATCGCCCACCGGTACCGCCAGCGCTGCAGCCGGCGACCATTCCGCGATATGCCCCACGGCCGTGCCCACGGTTGGCACACCGGCTACTGCCGCCTCCAGCAACACCAGCGGACCGGCTTCATGCAGGGAGGACATCACCAGTAAATCCGCCGCCTCCATGATCGGGCGCAATTCGCGTTGCGTCTTGAAACCGAGAAAACGGATATAGCGCTGCAAACCCAGTTCGCTCGTCAACGCCTGCAATTGGCCGCGCAACGTGTCCACGCCGACGAGGTTGAGCTGGAACTCGACGCCTTCCTTGGCCAGCAAAGCCAATGCACGCAGCAACGTGGCCTGGTCTTTCACGCGGTTGATGCTGGCCACGTGAATCAGTTGCGCGCATGCCGATTTGCGCCGGCGCGGCGCCAGCGCAGGCCAGCGGCGCAGGTCCACGCCCAGCGGCACGCGCAGCGCGTCCAGGCCCAGGCTGTTCAACGAATCAAGTATCGGCATGCTCGCCGCGGTGATGGCATCGGCACCGCGCAACACCAGCGCTTCGCGCAGGCGCCCTTTCCATTTGCGCCGGCCGCCGTAGCCGATCGCATCCAACGCGATGAGTTCACCGCCGGCGATGTGCACCAGGCTCGGCAGATGCAGCAGCTTGGCGGCCGCCACGGCGATAAAACTGCAGGAGCCGGAAAAAATGGCATGGACCAGGTCGAACGGCGCACGGCAATGCTCGTTGCGTATCGCCATGACGGCGCGCAGACGCGTCCAGCCGTCGCCGATGTTGTGGATGTGCGCGCCAGCCAGCTCCCAGCGCCCTGCCCTGGCCTCCTGGTGCAGTACGAACACATGCACGTCGTGCATGCGCGCCAGGCGCTCGATCAAGGCAAGGAAGGCAGGAATCACGCGCACCTCGCCACTGCGATCCACGCCACCGGGCAGCACCAATGCAAGCTTCATGGTGCGCTCCTGCCAAGCACGTGCGTATAGGCGCCGGCCCACTTGCGGCCGACAGCCGCGAACGAGAGGTTGTCATCGAAATAGCGCCGCACCTGCTCGCGCGAAGGCCGGTTGCCGGCGGCACGCACCAGCGCATCGGCCAGTTTCGCCGCATCGCCAGGCTGCCATAGCTCGCCCATGGCGCCTTCGCTGGTCAATGCGCGAAACGATGGAATATGGGTCACCACCGGAAACGCCCCGCATGCCACCGCCTCGAGCAAGGCATAGCCGCAGCTTTCGGCGTGGCTGCCGGACACGAACAGATCAGCCGCCTGCATCAGGCGTTCGATACGCGCGTGCGGCAACTTGCCGAGCAGATGCACGCGTCCAGCCAGACGTGGATCGCCAGCGACACGCTGCTGCACCTGGGCCAGCAACGGCGCATTGCCGAACGCGCACCACAGCTGCAGATCAGGCAGCTCGGCTGTGGCCACGGCGATGCCGTCGAGCACGGTCAACGGATCCTTGCCATCATTCAAATGCCCGACCCAGGCAATGCATGGATTGCCATAGCAGCCGGTTTCAGCGCGAGCTGTAGCGCAATCACCCAGCACAAAGCGACAGCTCGACTCCGGTATCGCAAACAGCTTGGTGCGCGCATTCAACACGCCCACAGAGGTGAACGGCTGCGCCAATTCATTGGCGGTAAACGCCACGCCCGCCGCGTTGGCATACCAGCGACGCCACAGCGGGCGCCGCCACCAGCGCGGTGGGCGATCGGCGTGATCCTGGAATAACACCGGCAAGCGCGGCAGGTAGTGCGAAATGGCAAATGCATCCTCACCGAAGCTCAAGCCATGCACGTGCAGCACATCCGCCTTGAGCTGGTCGAGCTGGCTGGCAAACTGATAGCCGCGGTCGATCAGGGTTTTGGCTTGGCCGATATCCAGGAAGTGATAGTCCACCTCGTTGCGCACGACGCGTTCGCGGCGTGCCGCGGCCTGGATCACCGAAACCTTGATGCCGGAACTGGCGGCAGCGTCGGGAATGTCTGCCAGCGAAGGCCAGTGTGCGAACACGTCGGCAGCAGCGAGCTCCTTGGGCGGTGACAGGAAATTGATTTGTGCGACGTGCACCTATGTGTGCTCCTGAAATCTCGATTCAACGCTCCCGCGTAAGCTGGGATGCAATCCCAGCACGTCTGGCGCGCCTCATGCTGGGATTGCATCCCAGCTTACGTACGCCATCTACGCCAAACACACCTACAACCCCGACACCTGCGGCATGCGCAACTTCACCAACCGATTGGCCAGGTTCAATTCCCACGGCCGGTCGTAACGCCGATAGCGATAGCGCCACGTTGCCATCGCGCTCAGGCTGCGCTTGGCCCACGTTGGCGAGCGCATGTCCTGCACGGTGGGATAACGGCAACGCAGCACGGTGACGAAGTCGTGGATGCGCTGGCGCAGCTTGTCGGTCAGCCACGGCGCGTCGGCATGGCAGGCATAGTCCACCCATTGGCGCTGCGTCCATTCTTCCGGCGTTTTCGGAAACACCACCGGCTCGCCATTCAAATCGCGCAACGCCATGCCCGGCCGCTTGCCGCGATCTTTTTCGTGCCGGCTGCTTTCCGGCAGCGGCGTGTAGATGTAGACGATGATTTCCGACATGGGGTTGATACGCTTGAGCTCGCGGATGAACTCGAAGGTGTGTTCGGTTTCCTCTTCGGTATTCTCCGGCGGCGCCACCATGAAGGACAGTTCTGGAATCACGCCGTTGCGCCGGCACAACTCGGCTACTTCCAGCGTCTGGTCCGGCCGCGTGCCCTTGCGGATTTCCTTCAGCATCTGGCCGCTGGGCGATTCCGCGCCGATGTAGGCCATTTTCAGGCGGCTCTTGCGCACCAGCTTCCACGAGCTTTCCGACAACTTCAGCAGCGCATCGGCGCGGGCATAGCACCACCACGGCAGCTCCAGCTTCGCCATCACTTCGAGCAGCGGGACCATGTCTTCCTCGCGGTCGAAGAAGTTGTGGTCGAAGAACTGGATGGAATCGGCGCCGAGTTCGTATTTCAGAAACTTAAGTTCGCGCTCCAACCGTGCCGCCGTCGGCAACATGGTGGTACCGCCGAACATCGCCGCCACGCCGCAGAACGTGCAACGGAATCGGCAACCGATCGCTGCCTGATGCGCCGCCGTGCGCCGGCCCAGAAAGGTGCGCGCGAGATAGCGGCGCGGATCGCCCAGTTTCTCGTATGGCAGCACGACGCCGTTATCCGGCAGCGAAAAACGGCGGTTCGGGTTGTGCACGATGCCGCCGTCGTGTTTCCACGACAGACCGCCGATGTTGGCAAGCTTCGGCTCCGCCTGGCTCAGCGCCTGCACCAGTTCCGGCAGGCTCTCTTCGGCCTGGCCGCGAATGGCGTAGTCGACGTATGGCGCGGCGAGCGCGGTGTCCGTGTAGAGCGTGGGGAAATAGCCGCCCCAGATGATGGGCACGTGCGGAAAGCGCTCGCGGATGATTTTGGATACGTCGATGGCGGGCGCGATCTGCGGGCCGCCCATCACGCTGATGCCGACGGCGTCGACGTTGCCCTGCTCCATCTTGTGCAAGGTGGCGGTGAGCAGATCGCGGTCGACGTTGCCGTCGATGATGTCGCTGCGGCCATGCTTGTCGAGAGCGGCGGCGAGATTCAACAACGACAGCGGGAAGCGCGCGCTGCTGCGCGAGGTGATGGTGGGATTGATGAGGAGAGTGCGTGGTGAACGAGGCATAGGCTTTATGTGATGCGAATGATGGTGCTGGTCAATCACTGCGTGTTCCTCATCGCAAGGCATATTTCAATGAATTCATCTGCTCGCTAAAGCACAAGCAACCCCACCCCAGCCCTCCCCTGCCGCCGCAGGGGAGGGAGCACATCATCGCGATAAGCAGCCCCCTTCCCTGCTTGCAGGAGAGGGTTGGGGTGGGGTGCGAGCGCAGCGAGCCGAAACGTGCACGCATGATCAAAACGTCCGCCGCAACCGAAACACCAACGCGACCGGTACTTCCAGCGCCGTGCGATCGAAATTCGCCTCCGCCGGAATATCCGCCGGATCCAGCATCGGCTCCAGCACATCCTCGATCACCAGCCCCAGCGTCTTACACGCCGCATGCCAGTGGCTATACAAATGCTGCGTATGACGCACCGCATAACGCTGCCCGTCATGCTTGAAATCACGCTGCCAGCCGAGCGCCGGTCCGATCGGATGCACGTCGCTGCACAACACGACGCCGCCCGGACGCGTCACGCGGCGCAGTTCGCGCAGTGCATCGTGCAGGTGTTCCAGATGGCCGACGACCAAGCCGCTGAGGGTGAGATCGGCCCACGTATCGAGCACCGGCAGCGCGTGCATGCCGCCTTGCGCCAAACCAATACCTGCATTGAACTGGCATGCCGTCAGCTCGACGTACGCACGCCGCAGCATCGCCGCGGAGAGATCCACGCCGATGCTGCGCGATGCGCCACGGCGCAAGGCATGCAACAGGTAGCGCCCGCTGCCGCAACCCACATCGAGCACGTTCAAGCCGTGCAGATCCGCCGGCATCAGCGCGAGCATGGCGCGCTCTTCGGCTTGCATCACCGGATTGTGCGCATGCGAGGGATAATTCGGCGCCCACATGGCATAGGCTTCGGTCGGCGAAAGAACCGGTGCGCTGGTCATCATGGGCAACTCCCGCTTGCTGTCGCAAGCTCACGCTCGATGTGCCCCGTTGCGAAGGCGAGTCCGGGTTCCAACGCTAGCAAGGCAGGTTCCGCCAAGGACTTGGCCAGCAGCTTCGGTTGGCCATCCAGCATCACCGGCACGGCATCCACGCCGGCTGCAGCAAACCAATCGGCAAAATCCGGATCGGCGATGCGCGGCACACCATTGCGCACGACGGCACGAATGCGGCTGCGCTCGATACCCACCAGGCTGCGCACGGGATCGCCGCCAAGGTCTTTCACGACGACCAGGTCCGCCGTTGCACCCGGCAACAAGTGGCCGCGCGCCGGCATGCGCAGGATGCGCGCCGCGTGTGTCGTCGCCAGCGCGAGCAGTTGCGCCGAGTCGAGATCACAGTCATCGACGACACCGGCCAGTTCTTCCAGCAGATCGCGTGCACCGCTCAGTCGCGAATCGCTGCCCAGCGCAAGCCGGCCTGCCGCACACAGGCGGCGCGGATCGAGCGTGCGCCCCAACAGATTGAGATTGCTGCGCGGACACCACACCACCGCAGCGCCCTGTGCGATGACGCGATCGATGTCCTGCTCGCTCAACCCAACGCCGTGAATCAGCACGCTGTTGCCAGCCAGGCAACCGAGTTGATCCAGTTGCGCCAGCTCGGCGGCCGCCATGGCATCGGTACCTTCGGCCAGATGGATCAGCCACGGGCTATCCGCGGGCGTAGCAGTAAAACTCTCTCGTACCGGCGGCCCATAGCCGGACCAGCCGAGCGCATAGCTCCAACCGTGGTCGCGCAGCAACGCGATAGGGAAATCATTCGCATCCAATGCAGGATGCCAAGGGTCGTGATGCGCGACGCAAGTGGTACCGGCCAGCAGATTCTTCAGCGCGCCGTGGCGCATGCGCAGCGCTTTCGGCGTCTGCAGTGCGGCAACCACTTCGGGATGCTGAAAATGCGCCTGGAACGCCTCGATCCAGGCATAGCTGTTGGGAAACGTCGCATGCGCAGGCAGCGGCGGCACTGCGTTTACTTGCAAGTGATCGTGCGCGTTGATCAAGCCCGGGAAAACCAGATGGTCGCGCAGGTCGACGCGATACGCCGACGTGGCGACGGCAGCATCGATGCGCCCTGCCCTGATCGGCAACAGTGCGCGCGTAACACTCTCCGGCGTTACCGTGGCCGCGTGGCACAAGGTGGTGTGAGTGCTGGCTGGCAGCGCTTCCATCGCCTCAGCGCCGCTGCATCACGATCAGAAAGTGATCGCCCATGTCGCGCAGCACAGGCCATGCACCGAAGCGATCATCCAGACGGCCGAGCCATTCGCCGAACCTGCGGTGGCGCTGATAAAAGTCCACCAGGTACGGCGGTGGCATGAACAGGCTCAGCGCGCGATAGCTGTTCAAATCGAAGTGCGGCGCGAACGCGCGATAGAACTCGCGCGGCAAGTAGTACTGCGTCCAGATCGTGTGGCGATTCATGCCCACGGCGGTGACGCCGCGCGTGGCGCGAATGCCCGCGCGCTTGAAGCGTCCCTTGAAAAAGTAATAACCCACTTCCCACGGACAGATCCGGCCGATCACCGAAAACACCAGTTTGCCGCCGGGCCGCAGCAGGCGTGCGCATTGATCGGCCACCTCGACCATGTCCGGCGCGCAGTTGAGGGGACCGAAGTTGGAATAGATCCCGTCGAACCCGCCTTCCAGCCGGTCGAGCTGGTGCACGCCAACGTGCACCGCCGATACCTGCGCATCCACACCTGCCGCGGCTGCACGCGCCTGCGTGCGTTCCACCATGCGCGGCGACCAGTCGCTGGCCACGACGTGATAACCGCGCGATGCAAATTCCACGGCATCGATTCCCGTGCCGCAACCTAAGTCGAGCAAGCGCGAGCCGTTCGGCACTTCGCGCCGCACGGTGTCCCACAAGGTGAGACGCATGCGCTGGATCAGGTCGTTGTTGCCGCGGGGGCCGTCGTAATCGGCGGCCACACTGTCGAATGCGCGCTGGGTGTCGAGCAGCTGCGCTTCATTCAGCGTGGCGGCCTGGCTTCCTGCTTCTAGCTGGTAGGTACGACTCACTTCGGTCTCCGCCGGGTTGGCATGGGGCACGTCGTGAGTGCTGATGTGGGCGGATTTGGTTGAATGGGCATGAAAAAAGCCCTCTTCCTTCCGGACAGAGGGCTCTGTCGGCTGGGATGACATCCCAGCATCGTCATGCCTATGAATGCTGGGATGTCAGCCTACGTGTGGAGCCGGTAGGTTGGGGTGCGAACCCCAACATTGCCATCTCCCACGCATCGCGATGTTGGGGTTCGCACCCCAACCTGCATGCCATCCCAGCCTACGGTTGCTTGCATGCCGATGCCTGACTAGCTTGCGTTGGCCCAACCTACCGATTGCATAGCCGCCCTGCGCCGCAACGCATTCCTGCCCACCGCGGCGACCACGCCCAGGAACAAGCCGCCCACTACGCCCATGCCCCAGATCAGTACCGGATTGGGAAACGCCGTGTGATCGGGCACGTACACCGGCCACATCAGTGCGGTGTCATAGGTGTAGGCATCGCCAAGGCGATTGAGCAGGTCGTCGCGCGTCTGTTGCAAGTCGCTGAGTTCGTCGCTCTTGCTCATCAGCAACAGGCTGGCGAAGTTGTCCTTGCTCTGCGCGACGGTCTGTTGCAGATGGTCCCGCTCGGTCATCACGTTCTGCAGATCGCGCTGGGCTTCGTCCAGGCGCTGATGGGCAAGGCGCAATTGCGGTACTGCTATGTCCCGGTGAATCACCTGCAGTGCGGCTACGGTTGCCTCGGCCAGCTGGCGCGCCTGTTGTGGCGAATGGGCACGCACGCTCAGCTTCACCAGCGGGCCGGCATACGGCAGCGGCTCCACTTTCAGGCTTTTGCGATAGAGCTTCGCCTCCGGCGCATCCGGCATGAAGCCGATGCTTTGCAGCACCTGGTTCTGGAACGGAATCAGTTGCAGGCGTTCGAGCACGCGTTGCAGCGGCTCGATTTTGGGGTCCTGCCCGCCCGGCGCTGTACCAATCTGGCCGATGCGAATCCACGCATCCGCCTGCCACTGCGGCTTGGCGCTACGCATGTACGCGAATGTAGCCAGCAATACCACTACGAACACGGCCAGAAACCACAGCCATTCGCGGCGTAGCAGCCGCCACATGTCGATCAGGTAGATGTCTTCTTTTTGCATGGGTTTCAGGCTCAAGAGTGGAGATGCAAGACATGCGCCCTGCTCGGCAGCCATGCTGCCAACAGCTGCAACACCAGGCACACGCCGATAAAGCCGGCGCTGCTCCAGGTGTAAGCCTGCGGGGCGAACGGTGACATGACGCAGCAGTAGGAAACGCGCAGGAAAATCAGCAACGGAAACAGCGATGCGGCCGGCTGCACGCGGCGCACGCTCCACGCCAGCAAGGCGTACATGCCCACCATCGACAGCACCGCGCCCGCCGGCCCCCACGCCATCAGGAACGGCAGGAACTCGGTGCCGACGTTGATGTTCGGTGCATCCAGTGGGATATCCGTGCCGGCGGTGGCAATCGAACCCGCACCGGGCACCAGCTGATTGATCAGGAACGTCGCGTTGACGTAATGCTTGGCGAGGATAGCGCCGAAGTTGTACGGACCGGCGCTGATATACAGCAGCAGCCACTTGATGCCCGACGGCATCGCGCGATACGCATCGCTGAACGGCAAGGCCACCGTATCCAACGTGCCAGAACGCAAGATGCCCAGCACCGAGAACACACTGGCGCCCAGTACGCCGATCAACGTCACCGCTTTCCACGGTAAGGGTTTGCTCGTATCACGACGCAAGACCACCACGAAGGCCAGTGAAAACAGCGATGCAAACAGGCGATTGCGATCGATCACCAGCACCGGAAACGCCACGCCGATAAACACCAGCAGATTGCGCAGCCATTTGCGGCGAGCGCACAGCATGCCGATCGGCGGCAAGGTCCAGCACATGTCGGAGATATGCCGAATGTGCTCATGGCCGCCTTCCATCGTGGCATAGGAAGAAGGATCGACCAGCAACGGAATGGGAAACAGTGCCAGGTCCAGCAAGCAGAACGCGATGATGCCTGCGGCATACGCCATGGCCACGAAGGATTCACGCGTACCTGCATAGCAGCGCGCGCGAAACACTGGCACGGGCGGCAAGCGCGGGCCAGCGAACACGTCGAACAGCACGACACCCAGCGCCGTCGCCACCAGCAGCAACATGCCCTCCAGGTAATCACCCGGCAGCTCGTAGCTGAGCAGCGTGCAAGCGCATGCCAACAGGATCGGCACAGCCAGGTAGGTCGACGGCAGTCGCAGCAGCTTGCTCATGTCTTTTCCACCAACCTGCCCGCGGGCGGCAACCGCACTTTCGAGGCAAGCAGCAGCGAGAGATACGCCAGCAAATGACAACCCAGCAGCAGGGAGCGTTTTTGCAGGAAAGCGACCTTGGCACTGATGTAGTGCGACTGCGCCTTGAGCAGGCTGCGGTAAGGCTCGTCGAACATCTCCGCCCGGCGCCGCGCGACCTGCCACGATTCGGTGAGATTCACGATGCGCGTCGCGGTATGCCGCGTCTTGCTGACATTGTTGCCATGCAGGCGATAGGCGCAGACCGGCATATCGATAAAGCCCAGCGCGTCACGCGCTGCCAGGCGCAGGAAGAAATCCCAGTCGTCGATGCGCAGCCCTTCGGTCCAGCGATCCACCGTTTCCAGCGCGCTTTTCCGCAGCAAGGCGACGGGACCGCCGATCGCCCACTGGCTGATCACCGCGCGGCGGATGCCCTCGTCCGTGCGGTACAGGCTTTTATCGGCACCGTGCAGATCGCGCATGCCGCTGTCGTGCAGCTTGTTGCCGTATTGGTCCACCACGATGGAATCGCCGATCACCGCATGCTTGCGCGGATGCGCCTGCAGGTAGTTCACCAGCGCAAACAAACCACCCGGCAGCAGATAATCATCGCTGGCACCCAGCCGCAGGAATTCGCCATGCGCGCGCGCCGCCAGCTCGTTCAAGGTCGCCGCGATGCCGCGGTTTTCATCGTGACGCACGTATTCCACACGCAGCTGATGACGGTACCGCGCCGCCCATCCGGCGATGCGTTCGCCGGTGCGGTCGGCGGAGCCATCGTCGATGATGACGATCTCCTTGGCGGGATACGTATCTTCCAGCACGCTGTCCAGGCAGCGCTCCACGAAGCGCTCGTGGTTGTAGGCCGGAATCAGCACGGATACCAGCGGCGTGGCTGCCGTCGTCATAGCGCCCCCAGATAACGTCGCGCAACGACCACGTTGAACACGAGATAGAACAGGTAATTGACCGCGAAGGCGTACATGGCACCGATCAGCCCAAAGGATGCGGTGAACACGTAAACCAGGGCTAGGTAGCTCAGCGCAAACACGCATTCGGAAATCACGAACAGCCGCGTCATGGCCTTGGCCAGCATCAGATAAGACAGCATGAACGAGGCGATCTTGAGCACGTCGCCGAGCAATTGCGGCCCGTACAACGCATTCGCTGCCGAGAAATCCGCGCTGAACAATATGCGCGTCACCCAGCCGCGCAGCACATACACCAGCGCTGCCAACAGGATGACCGCCGGGAGCAGAATGCGATAGGCATTACGCAGCTCAGCCGCCAGCGAGGCGCGCTCATGCGTTGAAGCAAGCTTGGGCAGGTAATAGATGTTGATGGCAGTGGTGAGGAACAGCAGGTAGGCATCCGACACCTTGCTCACCGCCTGCCAGTAACCGACCTGATCCCAGCCGAACTGCAACGCCAGGTGATTGCGTACCGCAATATTGATCAGCGGCGGCAACAAGGCCGAGGTGAGCGTCATCACCGAGAACGCCGCGAGCTTCGCGCTCATCTCGCGGTCAAAATGCATGCGCAGCATGCTGCGCTGGAAATACGGACTGCGCCGCCACACCGGCAGGCCGACCAGCAGCAACAGCAGCTGTCCCACCACCATCGCCAGCAGCACGCCGTACAAATGCAGCCAATGCGACAACCCGACCGCCATCGCCACGCTGAGCGCCGAACCCAGCACCTGGATAAACGCCAGCCGGCGCACGTCCATGAAACCGTTGATGACCGCCAGGATGTAATTGGCCAGGGCAATGCCCAACTGCGCGATGGCCAGCAGGCGGATCAGGTTTTCGTAACGCACATCGCCCAGCAACCACAACGACAGCTGCCTGCTCAGCAGCAACGCCGCGCAACCCATCAGGCAGGAAGCAATCAGCGCGTACCACAAGGCTGCCGCCAGCAAGCGCGAAAGCTTTTGCGCATCGTGACGGTATTCCGCCACGTATTTCACGATACCCGCGCTGATGCCACCGCCGGCCAGCACTGCCAGCAGCGACATCAGGCTCATGAATTGCCCCAGCTTGCCCACGCCCTCCGGTCCGGCCAGCCAGGCCACCAGCTTGATCACCACCAGGCCGGTCAACAACCGCGCTGCGGTGGCGATGCTGGAATAGAAGCCGGCGCGCACGATATTCATGCACGGTACTCGAAGGATTGGCAGGCGGCGATAACACGATCGGCATCTTCGTCGCGCAGCGTCGGCCCGATCGGCAGGCTCAGCACTTCCTGGTGCAACCGATCCGTTAACGGCAGTGGCAAGCCGCGCAACGCCGGGTAAGCCGATTGCCGATGCGGCGGTATCGGATAATGCACTTGGGCTTGGATGCCGTGCGCCTGCAGGTGCCGCTGCAAGGCATCGCGCTGCGCGCAGCGCACCACGAACAGATGCCATACGTGCTGCTCTTCGCTCTGCACGATCGGCAGCTGGATGTGCGGATGATGGATGCCTTCGCGATAGCGCAGCGCGATATGGCGGCGATGCGCGATGTCGTCGTCGAGATAATTCAGCTTTACGCGCAGCAAGGCTGCCTGCAACTCATCCAGGCGCGAATTGATGCCCTGATAAAGATGGTGGTATTTCATTTCCGAACCGTAATTGCGCAACGCCGCCACACGGTCCGCCAGTACAGCGTCATTGGTGACGACGGCACCGCCATCGCCCAGCGCGCCAAGATTTTTGGCCGGAAAAAAGCTGAAACCCGCGGCGTGCCCGAACGCTCCTGCCCTGCGGCCATCGCTTGCCGCGCCATGCGCTTGCGCGGCGTCTTCGATCAGCAGCAGATGATGGCGCTCGGCGATATCGGCCAACGCAGGCATGTCGGCCAATTGCCCGTACAGATGTACCGCCATGATCGCGCGCGTGCGCGGACCGATCGCAGCCGCCACGCGCAGGGGATCGATATTGAAGCTGGCCGGGTCGGGTTCCACCGGCACCGGCACGAGGCGGTTTTCGGTGATGGCGAGGAAACTGGCGATAAAGGTATTGGCGGGGACGATCACTTCGTCGCCATCATGCAACGCGCCCAGTTCCTTGTAGGCACGCAGGATCAGCGATAGCGCATCCAGCCCGTTGCCCACGCCGATCGCACGGCGCGCGCCGCAGTAGCGGGCGAATTCGTGTTCGAACGCGGCCAGCTCCTGACCAAGGATGTACCAGCCCGAATCGATCACGCGCGCGGCAGCGGCTTTCAGCTCGTCGGCGTGGCGGGCGTTGATGGCCTGGAGGTTGAGGAAGGGGATGTCCATGTCAC